>CAKKQA010000132.1 GCA_919901925.1 Omnitrophica bacterium GWA2_41_15
AAAATTATTTCTTGCCCGCGGTTATCTTTTCCCGTAAATTGGAAAGATAGATGATATGCTGCCTCTCCTCATCAACCAGTTTACAAACAATCTCTTTGTTATAAGTTTCCATAAAAGGCAACAGGCCGGTAAAAAAAAGTATGGCTTCCTTTTCAAACTCTATCCCCTGATTTACCGCCACCAACGGGTCATTGATGTTTTTACTGAATTCTTCGGCTGAGATTTTGCTATAAAGTTTATCCTCTACAAAGACATCCATGTAAGCGCTTAGCTCTCCCTCGTAGCCCTGCGCCGGCTCCTGCGCCTCTAGGCTGTTGCGGATTTCGCTAAACTTTTTTATATGCGTTTCTTCCCAGTCGCGGAGTTGGATAAATATGGCGTGCAATTCATCATCTTTAAATTTTTCTGCTACTGCGGCATAAAAATCCCTTCTCTTTTTTTCTTTCTCGATGCCTAAATCCACGACTTCGGCGATATTAAAAATATTCATTGCCTCTCCTTTTTTCTACCTGATTAGAAAATCCTGCCATAGCCCTAAGAGCAGCGCCAGGGCCGAAGTAAAAAAGATGAAGAAATAATTGATCGTATCCTTCTTGGAACGCAGGCCGCACAAAACCGTCCGGATAAAAAGGTAATCTTCGTCATTTAACGGTGACTTTGTTACCAGCTTTTGTTCAAGCAGGCTTTTGTTAAGCTGATATTTTATCGCCAGGTCCTGCCTGAATTTATAGAGAAAATAAGCCAGGAACCCGATTACGCCCACATACCAAAGAAGTTTTGCCCACAATGCGCTGACGCTAAACACAAGATTGACCAGCCTTATCGAGACCGTCGCAAGCAGGCCGATAAAAAGAAAGACCCAACTGGAAGCAGTATCTTTACAAGCCCCGAAATCGTCGCATTTATTGCAGGTATAAGTCTTCAAATTCTAGTAACGCCCCAGATTATACACAAAATCATTTAGCGCATTGACAGAACTGGTGATATCAAAATGCAGCACCTTCTTTTCGGAGGTAGCGAATATCTCAATCCCTAGATCATCGAAATAGCGCTGGTTGGAAAAATTATCCGCGGCCACAGCGTCTTGCCCTAAGACATCCCAATCCCGGCCCATTATCCCATATTGACTTGAGACGTATTCGCATTCCTGTTCGAATACCGTTTCGTTAAACACCTGGTAGATGCATTTCTTAGTGCGGCATTTTGAAAAATCGCACTTGTTACTGACCAGTATCGCTTGGTCAAACCAGCTTCCGTCGGTAGCGTCGTTTATAAAATCAGTGAAATTCTTATCCTGCGCCTGCTGGGCAGATGCAATCGAAGGCAGCAATAGCAATAACAGAAAAATATGTAGCCTCATGATCATATTTTTTTATCTTTTCTAACTTTCAAATCTCGGATAATCCGAAGCGGCCGGAGGTAAAAAAAGCTGCCAGTAGGAATTTTTGTAATAATTATTATAATTGCAAAAGCAGGATGTGGCAAGGATTTTCGGAAAAAAGGGAATGGAAAAAAGGGAATGGGGACGTTTCCCGAAACGTCCCCTATTTTTTCGTGAACCAATTTTGTGTCCGTAAACAAAATTTCACTAGCATCAACATAACAGGCACTTCAATCAGAACGCCAACAACTGTCGCCAGCGCCGCTCCCGATGAAATCCCAAAAAGCATAGTTGCTGTGGCAATGGCAACTTCAAAGTGATTGCTTGCACCAACCATTGCTGATGGAGCTGCATCCTCATAGCTTAACTTTAATTTCTTTGCCATCCAGTATGTGATTGCGAAAATTAAACACGTTTGGATAAAAAGCGGGATGGCTATCCATAGAATCGTTAACGGCTGCGCAAGAATAATTTCTCCTTTAAATGAGAACAGAAGCACGAGAGTGAACAGAAGTGCCACGATTGAAACAGGCGACAACACATGAAGGAACTTCTCATTAAACCACTCTATGCCTT
>CAKKQA010000133.1 GCA_919901925.1 Omnitrophica bacterium GWA2_41_15
TCGCTTCATTCGCCGCAAATCCTTGCCGACTTTTGGCAAAAATTTTCTAATTGTGCGCGAACAGGGGTTTCCAACGGATAACTAGTGATTTTATTTTGTCCTACTTAAAAACCTGCCTATAACAACAGTCACGAAAACTATCACTAAAATCCCAATTACAGCCGAAACAACATACTCGAAACTTAAAATACCTAAACTTTTTCCCGCGCCCGCCCTAAAAGCATAATCAGGAATAGGCGCGCTCCAAAAGTTTGAGAGCTTACCTAAACCTTTCGGAATATAACCTGCCAGTCCTTTAATTGTATCCGCGCTCCATTCGCCCCATGCCTCGCCTGAATTGAAATATTTCGGCAGCAGTAACCCCAAAGGCGACAAAATTATTAATATTGTAATGCCAATCCATAATTTAACAACGTTTTTCATTTTCCAGGCTTGCCCTCCCATAGAAGTTCCGGAGAATGTTTCCGCAAATATTTTATTGCCAAAGCTGTCACGATAGCTTCAACCCATCCGAATATCAAAAGATGTTCTCCTGCCATTGCCGTGACCGCGACATTAAACCCATAAGGGCAATACAGCGCCTGGCCGCTGGAAGTGTGGTGCAATAAAGGCTGTAAACCAAATTCAATCCCGGTAAAGAGCGCTGATAAATTTAAAGCTATATATCCTGCTATGGCCGCTGCAACAAACTTTCGATTTGAACCTACCGGCGCTCTATAACCAATAATCCGATAAAGATAATATCCCGCGAAGGGGAGGATAAAAGCCATATTGAAACAATTCGCTCCGAGAGCGGTAATCCCTCCGTCTCCGAATAACAGCGCCTGCACAGCCAAAGCAACTGTTATCGCGATACACGCTGCCCATGGCCCCAAAAGGATAGCCACCAACACCCCTCCTACCGCGTGCCCCGTCGAGCCGCCGGGGATAGGGATGTTAAACATCATAATCACAAAACTAAATGCCGCGCCTATCGCTAACATCGGCACCTGCCGCGCTTTTAGCGTCTTCTTAACAATCCTCGAGGCTGCCAGCCATATCGGCAGCATCAGAAGATAAAAAAAGCCGCAGGTCGGCGGCCCTAAATATCCGTCTGGTATATGCATTCTTTTCTTATCCCGCGCATTAAAACCCGCGCCCTTACGCGAAAAAAGCCATAGCTTTAACTGCCACGGCTTTATTATAGACAATATACTATCGCAAAACAATACTTATGTTTTGACTTCTTTCTTTTCTTCGGTATTATACGACTGGCGCTCCAGTTTAGAAAATACCTCATACGCGCAAGGGACAACAAAGAGGGTCAAGACCGTGGAAAGCGTTACTCCTCCGATAACAGCAACAGCCATAGGCACGATTACCTCTGATCCTGGCCCGATAGCCAGCGCCCCCGGAGCCGCTGCCGCGACCATTGCAACTGAAGTCATTAATATAGGCCTAAGCCGTATAGGACAGGCATCCAGAAGCGCTTCTCTTACCCCCATCCCCTGCCTGCGCCGCTCATTAGTAAAATCGACGAGAAGAATAGAATTTTTCTTAACAATACCCATAAGAAGGATAAGACCGATCATGCTATAAAGATTGAGCGAGTTATGTGTTAAGAAAAGGAGCAAGAATGCGCCGGTCACGCTAAAAGGCAAAGCCAGAAGCACAGTAAAAGGATGAATGAAGCTGTTAAACTGCGTCCCTAAGACCATATAAGCCACAAAAATTCCCAGGATAAGCGCGAAGATCAAACCCTGAAACGACTCTTTGAAGGCCTGCGAACCTCCTGAAAAAACTATACGATAATCTGCAGGAAGTACTTCTTTACTTATTTTGGAAACTGCCTCCAACGCCTCTTGTTGTGAATGCCCGACGGCGGGATTGGCGTAAATACTCACCGCGCGTTCCCGGTTTTTACGCGTAATCGAAAACAAAGAAGGTTTGAGATTCGCGGTCACAACTGCCGATAACGGCACCACTTCTCCGAATTGATTGCGCACCCACATCCTCTGGACATCTTTTGTGTTTGAGCGGTCGGGTTCGGCTAAACGCACACGAATATCGTAGCGCTTGCCGCGGCTGGTGAATTTGCCGTTACGCACTCCTCCGACCATCGCGTTAATCGTATCCGCTATAGAATGCACGCTTACGCCATGTTGGGCAGCTTTTTGCCGGTCCGGAAAAACCTGCAATTCAGGCATCCCGAGCTGATAATCAGTATCCGCGTCGGTTATGATACCCGATACCTTCATCCGCTGCATAATCTCCTGGCTAAAGCTCCCGAGCTTTTCCCAATCCGGGCCGCGGATCGTAAACTCAACCGGATAGCCGCGCTGGGCGGTAAATCCCGCCAGTGAAGGATCCTGGATCGACGCCCGGTCAACCCCCTTAATGGCGCTTAGTTCCTTGCGGACTATCTGCATAAATTCTTGCTGGGTTTCATATTTGCCATTTACCAGAGGGCGTTCTTTTTTGGGCTTCATCGTAATAAAGATAAATCCCTGATTGACCTGCGCTCCGGAAAAACTTCCCACTACAGCAAAATAAGTTTCCACTTCCTTCCTCTGCATCAAGAGCTTTTCCGCTTCTTTGAAAATACCGTCGGTTTTCTCAAGCGAACTCCCTAACGGCAATGTCATCCTGGCAAGAAACCTGCCCTGGTCCTGCGCGGGGACAAATTCTTTTTTCAAAAACTTGGCTACGGCTAAGGAAGAAATAAAAAATAAAACCGCGATTATTAAAACCGTTTTAGGCTTGCCCAGAATAAAATCAAGGCTCTTGCGGTAACTATCAGCCAGCCATTTCATAAACCTATCCATAAATTTCCCCAGCTTAGTCGTATGGCCTACGGCTAAAAACCGGGAACACCTCATCGGGGTTATAGTCAGGGCCTCAAGCAAAGAAAATATCACTGCCACCGATATCGTGACTCCGAACTGGAAGAAGAATTTCCCGACGATACCCTCCATAAATATAACCGGGATAAAAATAGCTAAAATAGCTACTGACGCCGCTACCGCGGCAAAGGTGATCTCGCGCGCTCCCAATAGCGCCGCCTCCTTACGGGCATAGCCGTGCTCTTGATAGCGCGAAATATTTTCCAAAACCATGATCGCATCATCCACGACAATCCCTATGACCAAAGAAAGCCCGAGCATCGTAAATGTGTTAATCGTAAACCCGGCAAAATAAAGGATAAGGAATGCGCCTATAATGGAAAAAGGTATCGACAATAAAACATTGATGTTAGCACTCCAAGAACCTAAAAATATATAGCAAACAAGCGCGGTCAGGATAACCGAAAGTATCAGGTTAAATTTTAATTCATTGACCGAATCTTTAATAAACTGCGTGGTATCAAATACAATATTAAGCTGCATCCCTTCGGGCAGGCTCTTTTCGAACTCTTGCATCTTACGCTTAACGCCGCTGGCTACTGCCACGGCATTTGTGCCGCGCTGTTTGACTATGCCTAAGCCGACCGAGGCCTTACCCCAATTGCGCGAAATCCTGCGGATATCCGCCAGGCCATCCTCGACACTGCCGACATCGCCGATACTCAGGCTCTTCCAAATCGGCCCTCCCCGCACGCGCGCTGGTATGACGAGATTTTCAAATTGCTCCGGGGACGTGGCTTCTCCGTAAACGCGGACATTAATCTCCTTAGGGCCGGTATCGATATATCCTGCGGGGATATCGGCATGCTGTGTATTAATAGCATTAAGCACATCTTCAACAGTAAGCTCCATCTGCTGCATCTTTTCCGCGTCCAGCCAGACCCTAAGATTCGGTTCGACATATCCTCCCAGTAAAATATTTCCCACTCCCGGGACAATGGTGAATTGATCCTTCAATGTCTCGTTGACGTAACGGCATATATCTTTGATGGGCTTGTCACCGGAAAGAGTTATCCAGATAATCGGCTGGTCTTCGGGATTGGTTTTGGTTATAACCGGCGGGTCGATATCGCGCGGCAGGTTCCTCTGCGCCTGCGCGATCTTAGTCTGGACTTCCTGCAAGGCCACGTCTATGTTACGGTTTAAGTTAAACTCCAGGGTAATCTGCGCTAGCCCCTGCATTGAGACGGAAGTGACTTCTTTCAGGCCTTCGACGCTCATAACAGCGTCTTCAATAACATCAGTGACGTCTGTTTCCATAACCTCCGGGGCAGCGCCTTCCCAAGCTACCGAAACTGATACCACCGGAAAATCCACGTCAGGCAATTGGCTGACGCCTAAACGCTGAAAGCCTATCCAGCCAAAAACAAGGACGCCAATCATCAGCATCCAGCCAAAAACAGGATTTTTAATTGATACGTCGGATAGTGTCATTTAATTATCTTCTCCGTGTCTATTTCGCCTGCTGCCACAAGCAGACGCCAATAAAAACGTTTCCCTTCATAGGAAGTATGTATATAATTCCTGCGGATATCTTCCAGATTTTGTATCGCGGTCAAAACATCCAGGTTATTTACCACATTTAATTTATAATCTTCTGTCTGTAAATAATAACTTAACTCCGCGGCCTTTAATGCCCTTCTTAAAGTCCTCTTCCTCATTATATATGTTTGCATATTTACAAAGGCATCCTGAATATCCCGTATGGCCAGCCTTCCTACCCTGCTATATAACAATTCGCTTTGCTTGGCTACGGACTTAGCTTCCTTAACCTGGCCGTATACTATTGTCCCTTCAAAAATTGGGACATTGACGGAAAGCATGCCATCCCATTTACTATCGCTGGGCGCGGATGACCGGTGGCTATAATAATCTCCTTGTAAATTTATTTGAGGCAGAAATCCGCTTTTGGCAATAGTTATCTTTTCCTGGTCGGATTTCCAGGCGAAATTGGCCGCTTGGACGTCCGGCCGCGAGGCAGCTTCTGATAAATATTGCGATTCTGATTTTATTTTAAAATCCAACTCTGATTCCTCGACCTTATAAACCGGACGGCCGACTAAAAATTCCAGGAGTTGGCGCGCAATAATGGCTTGATTCTCTTCCAGCTCAATCTGCGCCTGGATATTATAAAGCTGGTATTCTGTGGTCACTACTTCGCTAGTCTTGGATTTTCCTATATTCTGCCGCGCCTTTATCTCTTTTACCCGGCCCTTAAGCGCGCGCTCGCTTGTCTCTAAAGCCTTAATGTCCTCCTGAAATTCCAGAAACAGGTAAAAGGCGTCGGCAACATCCACAAAAAGAAGCTGTTCGGCGCGCCATTTTTGGTTTTTGCGCTGGCTCTTCTCGAAATTACTGCTTCTCATCCCGGCAAATTCTTTAAAACCAGAGAAAAGATCTTGGGTAAAAGTAAACTTCGCCTCGTAAGTTTTATTGAACGACTTAACCGATGAGTGGTTTCTTGTTTCTGTGTGGGAAAAAGATACCTGTGGCAGCAATGTCCCAAAGGCCTGGAGGAAATGCGCTTCCGCTATCGTAATAGCCTCCGCGTCGATAGCGATAATTTCGCTCTGCTTAAGCGCCAGCCGGTAACAGCCGATAAGCGTAAGCGGCGCGCTTTTAACACTGCCTGTTTCCGCGCAAAAGCCGCTGGCGGAAAAAATAAAAATTACGGCTAAACAGAAAATTAGCTTTTTCATTCTTGTTTGTTGCTGATTTATCCCGACGCATCGAATCCACCCCGCCTGCGGCGGGGCGGATGAAGACGGTTCCGACGCTACGGTCGGAACAGGTCGGGATTTCGCCCGAGGGGCTCTATTATTTATGAAGGGTGGTAGTGATTTTTAAGACTTGTTCTAGGATGTTCAGATAATACGCTCTATCCCTGGGGGAAATCTTGCCAAAAACCTTGATTAACGTCTTGGTCTTTTGTTCTCTTATGCTGCTGAGTATCTTTTCTCCCTTTGAAGTCAATTCTATCCACACTATGCGCCTGTCGCGCGGTTCGGCCTTCCTAACCACTAAGCCTTGAGTTATAAGCCTGTCAATCAATCCTGTTGTTGCTGAAGGGGAAATATTGAGGTGCTTGGCCAACGCATGCATTGTGCTTTTCCCATCGCTCTTTAGGCACCTTAACGCCCAAAATTGCGGCAGGGTAATTTCGCCCCTTGTTAAATAATTATTCTCATACTGCTGAAAGCCCCTGATGATCTGCGGAGCCAGCTCAATTATTTTACCCGCGAATTCTTTAATATCCATTTTCTTCCTATATTGTTAACTATCTTAACTATTAACTATATTAAGTATATGCGTAAAACAGCAATTGTCAAGCTTAAAATTTTTAGGCCTTTTTTCATTCTCAAGCGGGTCGGATAAATCCGGCCCCTACAGATATACCGCAACATACCTGTAGGGGCGCGATTTATCGCGCCCGACGATAGCGGGTTTGATAAATCAAACCCCTACTCGTTGTACTAACTGGTTACAAATTTGGGTTAAAAAAATATTGCTTATTGTTTTTTTATGTTAAAATATGATCGTTAATCACAAAAGGGAGGAAGAAAATGGGGAAAAAATTAGCTTTGTCGTTA
>CAKKQA010000134.1 GCA_919901925.1 Omnitrophica bacterium GWA2_41_15
AAACCAGTTTGGTTAGCCTGTTTACCAGTTGGCCAGTTTGCCAGTTAAGAATTTTTAAAAATAACTACCAACCGGCTAACAGGCAAACCGGTAAACTGGCTAACTAGCCAACCGGCTGGCTAAATCAACCAATGTCCTTACTAAAAAAGACTGCAATAAAATAATAGCTAAAATGACGACTAACGGAGCGATATCTATGCCGAACTTTAAATCAAGCGGCAAAAACCTTCTTATCGGGGATAATACCGGTTCGGTAACCTTCTGGAGAAACTGCACGATAGGATTAAACGGATCGGGATTTACCCAGCTAATCAGGGCGCGGATAATAATCAGCCAATAGTAAAAAGTCAAAACTATATCAAGGACTTTGGCTATTCCTACTAAGAAGTTAGATAATATGAACATATTATTTAAAAATAATATTAGCGATATATCCTAACGCGACAATCTGAGGCACAGTGACTATAGGCATCCACAGCGCCACGCGCTTTCCTACATTAGCCCACAAAAGCCCTATTTCAGTATAGTCCGTAGCCACGCCTGCCATAAGAAAAACGAAGCTGTTGCCTAAGGCATGAGTTTCCTTGTATATCGCGAAGGCAAGCGGCGAGGAACCTTCAGAGCAAACCTCTATTATTGTAGCTAAAATCAAGGTTACAAGCAACCCCAAAAATGTCGGGCCCATGAATTTATGAAAATAATGCGCGGGGATATAGGCGCCGGCAAAACTAGCAAGCACAATCCCGATGATAACCCACCATAAAACCATATCCGCGAGGGCGGCTGTCCCGTTTATAACGCCATTTAAATCACCCATAGCCGTTTGAAGATTCAAGCGGTAATTCTTTACCCTTTCCTTGAAATCTTTGATTATTGAAAAATGCTCTTCCACGTCGACGGTATTAGTATTTTTCTCAATCAGGCCTTTTTTATCTAAAAACATAAATATAAACCCTGTGTTGACGGCGATGAGCATTGCCCCGAATATAATGAATAATGCCTTTAGGCCAAAGAAACCGACCAACATAATTGTAATGGTCAAATTCGCCCAGGGAGAAGCGAGCAAAAAAGCTACTACTGCCGAATTTGAGGCGCCTTTTTTGTGTAGCTGGATGGACAACGCCAGAATGCCGTGGCTGCAGGCGCTCATCAAAAATCCTAAAAATACCGCGTTAAAAATAGTAGCCGGATTTTTGCGGGCAAGGATCTTAGAGATATATTCTTTAGGGACATAATAATCAACAATCCCGCCCAAAACCAAACCAAGGATTATTGCCAGCCAGATTTTATCCAGATAATCAAAGAAACTTTTCCGAAACGGCTCAAGCAAGGGTATAAAATAAGATACCGCCACAAGCAACCCTGCCGCGGCCGTGGTAATGACCAGCTTATTTTTAAAAATCTCTCTCATCTTATTTATAGGGACAGGTACAAAATGCGGTTGGTACCTGGTACAGAATACGGTTCTCAAGTGTCCCCGATGCTTGGGGACACTTGAGACGGTTAATTTGGACCTGACCCCACGGTTCCGCTTGTTTGAAGGGACACTTCTCACGGTTAATTTAGAACCGTTCCTACGCTTGAATTGGGGATACTTCCGACGGTTAAATCAGAACCGTCCCTGATTATTTGGTTTTCGCGCATTACCTTATATAGGTACTCTGCCATAACCGCGGAAGCCGCGGCGTTTTTGTGGGATTCGTTATATTGGTAATTAATGGAAACGCTCTGCGGCGTCATATTCAGGCGGTTAAACTCATCAATCTGGTCGACGAAAACTATATTATCGTCTTTTATGCTTTTTAGTAAAGCGTGTAATGGCCGATACGGGTAATTTTCCTTGAAATCCTTTACCGAGAGGCTGGATGTAGGAAAAATATTAACCATTAACTTTGTGTTTCTCTTCTTTAAGATATCCGCCATCTCTATGATCGCGTTCCGCACATTACGCAGGCGCGAGCCGCTATGCAGGTAATAAAATTCATCTACTTCCGTCTTAATCCCTAATTTTTTGCGGTTAGCTTTGATCAGGCCTTTTTTTACCCTATTCATAAAATACCTATAGGTGGCGCTGTTACGGGCAAAGAAATTATCTCCAAAGAAATACTCCCCCGGCTCGGGATCGTTTAAACAGTAATTGAGGATCACCAAATCCGGCAAATACTTCAGGCCTTTGTATTTTAAAACCTCAAGCTCCTGCAATGTGTTATAGCCTTCAACCCCGGCATTTATCACTTCATATTTTAAAATGTGAGATTTTTCATTAAGCAATTTCTCTAATTGCCTGGGCAACGGCGCGTCTTCAGGCAAAAGATACGAGAATATTTCCGAATCGCCAAGCATTAAAATACGGAATACGCCTTTAGGCTTTTCAACACTAACCTCCGGGCCCCGGAATCCGCCGGAGTTTATTCTGATGCGTTCGTCAACTACCGTATTAGGTATTAATTCATATCTGATAAAAGGATCCCTGCTTCTTTGGTAAAACGACCGCTTCACCGACGGAGACATCTCCCAAAACAACCTAAGCCCGATTTCTCCGGCGGCAAGAAGCAAAACAATCGCTCCCAGAGATATAAGAAGTTTTGGTATTTTCTTTCGCTTCATATTAACAATGCTCTATATTGTCATTGCGAGGAGCTGTCGTTTACACTGGCGACGAAGCAATCTCGTTCTAAAAGCGGGATTGCTTCGTCACAGATATGCCAAACAAGGGTTCCTCGCAATGACGGTTACGACGAAACCGAGGCAACTATGCCTTTTGCTTACCCTTAAACGCCTTAACCGCTTCCATTGCCCAAAGGGGAAAAGAGGAAATGGCAATTACTAAAACCCAATCCAATAATCCCAGCGGCTCGGTCTTAAACACCTTTTGCAAAAATGGAACATATACCACCGCCATTTGCAATAGGAAAGATATAGCAGTAGCGAGAATGAGTTTCTTGTTTGTGAGTATCCCGATTTTAAAAAGCGATTCCGTCATACTGCGGCAATTAAAAGAATGGAACAACTGCGAGCAAGAAAGCACAATAAACGCCGCGCTCCTTGCCCGGGCGAGGCCTTCTTTTTCAATAAATAAAACCAGGCAAAAAGCCGACAAACTGCAGAAGGCGATAAAAGCTCCTTGCACCAGCATCAAAAGCGCCCTTTGCTTGGTCACCACCGGCTCGTCGGGATTTCTAGGAGGCTGAAGCATAACATCAGTAGAAACAGGATCAACTCCCAACGCCAAAGCAGGCAAGCCGTCAGTAACCAGATTAACCCAAAGTATATGTATAGGAAGCAACGGCATAGGCAAGCCAAAAAGAGACGAAACAAACATAACCAGTATCTCTCCTACATTACAGGAAAGAAGATAGTGGATAAATTTCTTGATATTGTCATATATGCCCCTTCCCTCTTCAACCGCGGAAACAATAGAGGCAAAATTGTCATCCGTAACCACCATATCCGAGACTTCTTTGGTCACGTCAGTGCCGGTTATCCCCATTGCCACGCCGATATCCGCTTCTTTAACTGCCGGAGCGTCATTAACTCCATCGCCAGTCATTGCCACGACCTGGCCTTTTTTACGCCAGGCCTTGACTATCCTTAATTTATTTTCCGGGGAGACCCGCGCGTAAACCGGAATGTTCTCGACTTGACTGGTAAAATCCTCCTCGCTTAAACGATCTAACTCTTCGCCGGTTAAAGCAATTGATCCTTCTTTAAAAATCCCCAATTCCCGGGCAATAGCAACAGCTGTGTTTTTATGGTCGCCGGTAATCATTACAACACGGATGCCGGCGCTCATACATTCTTTGACCGCCTTCTTCGCTTCCTCCCGAGGAGGATCGATCATTGCCACCAGCCCCACGAAAACTAGGTTGTTTTCGATTTCATCAGCTTGAAACTTTTCCGGCGCCTGCTCAAAACTACGATAGGAAACTGCTAAAACCCGCATTGCCTTGGCAGCTAATTCATCGTTTATCTTCAGTATCGCCTCTTTATCCGCGAAAGACATTTCTCTTAATACGCCATTCTCTTGAATCGTCACGCAGCGGCCTAAAAGTATATCGGGCGCGCCCTTTACAAACGCGGTAAGCGCGTTTTTGTCTTTACGCACAACCGTCATCAATTTGCGTTCAGAATCAAACGGTATCTCCTCGACAAACGGATATCGCTGTTCCAGTTTTTCCTTGAAAAACCCTGCCTTGGCCGCGGCTGTAAGTAACGAACCTTCAGTCGGGTCGCCGTAAATCTTATAACCCGAGTCATCTTTAATAAGCTGGGCGCTATTACACAAAATGCAGACCTCAAAAAAGGTTTCTAAATCTTTCAATTCCTTGATATTTGCTATTTTACCGCCAAGCAATATTTTACCTTTCGGCTCGTATCCTACTCCTGTTACCTCAAAAAGCCCTTCTCTGGTATAGATTGAGCGCACCGTCATTTCATTTTTAGTCAATGTCCCGGTTTTATCCGAACATATCACCGTGGCGCAGCCCAAGGTTTCCACCGACGGAAGACGGCGAATCAAAGCGTGGCGCTTGACCATCCTCTGCACTCCAAGGGCAAGGGCGATGGTAACAACCGCGGGCAGGCCTTCCGGGATAGCGGCAACAGCCAGGCTGACTGCGGTAAGAGACACCTCAACAATTTTTCCTCCTCTAATCAGCTCAAGGGCAAACACTAAACCAACCAGGGCAAAACATCCATATACTATCCGCTTCCCAAATTGCTCGAGTTTCTTTTGTAAAGGCGTCTCTTCCTGCTTAACATCCTGGATCATCCCGGCGATTTTGCCTAATTCTGTCTGCATTCCGGTGGCGACGACCATTGCCCGGGCCTTGCCGGAGGAAACAGACGTGCCCATATAAACCATATTCGCCCGGTCAGCGAGCGGGATTTCTTTTTCCTCTAACGCGCGGATTGTTTTTTCAACAGGAACAGATTCTCCTGTCAGGCTTGCCTCGGCAACGGTAAAATTCGCGGTAAGCCAGATAATCCGGCTGTCTGCCGGGATATTATCCCCTGCCTCAAGCTCAATCAAATCCCCCCGGACTAATTCGCTGGACGGAATTACCGAAGGCATCCCTTCACGAATAACTTTTGAATTTGGAGAAGATAATTTCTTTAATGCGGCGAGCGACTTTTCCGCGCGGTATTCCTGGATAAAACCCATTATGGAGTTAAGGATGACAATGGCGATTATCGCGATAGCATCCACCCACTCCTGCAAAAAGCCAGACACCACCGCCGCGCCAATCAAAACCCAGATGATAAAATCATGGAATTGTTCAATGAATATCGATAGCGGTCCACGCCCTTTTTTCTCTTTCAGCTGATTCGACCCATATTCCTTCAGCCGACGCACAGCCTCATCCGCCGAAATGCCATTCTTGATATCGCTTCCAAGAGTTTTTACAACCTCATCAACATCTAACTGCCAAGTATTTGTTTGCATAGTTTTTTGCTCTTTATTTCTCTATAAGTTTGTTGATTGGCGTTTCAAAAAATTCTTCTAACTTCATTCCCGAAATCCCGACAACAAACGCTTTTGCGCGGGGATAATGTTTTTTAAACGCTGTTAAGCCTTGCGCTCCGGGCCGCTTTTGTCCACTTTTAACCTCTATGGCGGACACGGAATTCCCCTTACGCAAAACAAAATCAACTTCATTATTTCCTTCACGCCAATAATATACTTCAACGCCTTCTAATACGCCTTTATTAACTAAGTGCGCGCCAACAGCAGTTTCAACAAGCCTGCCCCAAAGTATGGGATCGTTTCTCCATTCCTTGAATGTCCGGTTAGATAGCGCGGTTACCAACCCTGTGTTAAGAGGCAGCCATTTAGGGCTTGAATTCCTTAAACGCAGAGTACTGCCTGCCCATTTTTGTAAGCCACTAATTAGAAAGGCCCCCTCTAAAAGCTTCTGATAATGGGCAATGGTTACAGTATTGCCCGCGTCCTGTAATTGCCCTAAAATTTTCTGATATGATAATACTTGCCCTCCATATTCGCACGATAACACAAATAATTGCCGCAATAAAACCGGCTTTTCCACGCGGTTTAAAAGAAGTATATCTTTCGACAACGCAGTTTCTATTAATGAATCGCGGATATACTGCCCCCATCGGCCTTCATCCCTAATCAAGGTTGCCGAAGCAGGATAACCGCCAAAAAAGACGTACTCATCTAATGACCAGCCGAAACAACCTTTCATTTCTGCCCAGGACCAATGAGGGAACCGGATCAATTCAAACCGCCCGGCTAAACTCTCACTTAAACCTTTCTGAAGCAAAAGAGATGACGAGCCTAAAAGCACTACGTGAATATTATTGCCCAGGCGGCCATCCTCATCCCATAACCGTTTCACCTCGCTGGACCAATGGGCTACTTTTTGGATTTCGTCCAAAACTAGAATAACGGCAGAGGATTTCTCGGCTTTTATCCGCGCCAGATCCCACTGCATAGCTATCCATTGCGTGTCCGGCGGAGCCGGTAAATCCGCCGCGGCATAATGAAACGGCATGTTGATTTCTTTCACAACCTGCCCGATAGCGGTTGTTTTGCCTACCTGCCGCGGCCCCAAAATAACCTGAATAAACCGCCTTTTTTCCTTCAGCCGCTTGCTGATAACATCGGACATAATTCTTTTATACATATTTAAGCCCTCCTAAAATTACTCATTGTAATGAGTAATTTTACTCACAATGATGAGCCGTGTCAAGCATTTCTTTTAACAAAATATCATTTATCGAGTATACATATAAAGGATAAAAGGGGCCCTTTCATATCACTTTTTCTTAATTGGCCTACCGGGATTTAAACATCTCAAAGATCTGCCTATTCTCTTTTCTAACTTTTGTATAAAACTGTCTTCTCCAACTACAAGGCCCCTGCTGGTTTTCAACCTCATCTCTTTGCGCATATCTTCATCTACCTCGCCAAGGTAATCTTTCCATTCCTCCACAGGCATCCAATCAGGTGCAGCACTAAGCTTAATAGGGCCATATTGGCCTTCATTGACATGCAACCCGGCGCTTGACCATTTGTATAGCCATGCCTCTTTTACGGCCTTAACCCGAACAGGATTATTTTCTACATATCTTATTGCCCCATACAAATGCTTATCATCCAGAATCGCCCTTGCCACAAATGTCCCGTTGCTTTTAATTTTTTATTCACGTATTGTGCGAGAAAAGTGAGAAAAGGGGTCAGAGTGATTTCTCTTCGAACGGCTAAAAAGTCGAAACACATCCTAATTTTTTGAAAAATTGGCTGCGGGACAAATAATTAACTCTGACCCCATTTTAGATGAAGGCGAGATAAGCCTTACTTGAAGAAATTCTTAGAATCGTCGAATTTGGCGCGCAACTTACCGTGACTTTTGCGGGCACTGAAGGTGCCAAAATTTCTCAGGCGGACAAGATTGCCTTTTTTTAATTCGCTGACGATAGTTTTAAGGATGGAGTTAGCGAGGCTCTGTGAGAAATGATATTCTTTTGAAAGAATCCGGGCAAG
>CAKKQA010000135.1:0-885 GCA_919901925.1 Omnitrophica bacterium GWA2_41_15
CCCAAGGAGATGATCGCCTCTTTGAGTTCCGATGTTGATTTTTTAAGTTCTACGATTTCGCTTTCTGTGAATTTCATATGTCATCCTTTTTTGCCCTTCTTTGTGCTCAATCTTGTTTACAAAAAAGGTATAAAATATTATAATATAAAAGGTTATCGTTTGCCAGACAAAATTCCCGATGAAAGAACATAAACCAAATGAAACATATAAATAATTTTAAACTGGTTATTGAGGCAATACAGGCCGAACGAAGCAAAGCCACATCAGCCGATCTTATCGAGCTTCGACAGACCAAAGAGAATAAATTAAACACCGTTCCGGTCAATCATATCATAAATATCCCGCGCGACTTGGAGTCCGGGGCCGGAGTGCTTAAAATCACCAAAGAAAACCGCCCTGATAAAAAAGAAAAACCGTGGCCACAGCTTTGGGATCCTCGAATGAAAGGGGTCACACCTATTTATTGAAATAATATTTGTAATACAAGACCGGCAAAAAAATAGATAAAATAGGTGTGACCCCTTTTTGCTCGGCAAAGAAAAACCCTCACACGAATGCGGCTCCGAAGAGCCTTGGTTCGCATGAGGGTACGGCGTTTGTTTCTACCTCAGAAAAAGAAAAACCCTCACGCGTCTGTGGCTCGTTTGAGCCTTGGTTCGCATGAGGGTAATGATTGGGGTGGGTGAGGGGACTTGAACCCCCGACCGCTTGAGCCACAGTCAAGCGCTCTAACCAACTGAGCTACACCCACCATAAATCGTTATTCTTTCTTCTTAAACATCTCCTTTAAATCCTTGCCGATTTGCTTAAACTGGTCGACATTATCCTTTATCTTCTGGATAACATCCGCGGGATTTTGGTTTGCCAAATTCTGGCCGGCTGCTT
>CAKKQA010000135.1:895-8739 GCA_919901925.1 Omnitrophica bacterium GWA2_41_15
AGCCATGGTACCCTGCATATTCAACAAATCTATCCTCGGATTATCAAGCTTGGTATTTATGCTGAAATCAAAAACTATTTTACCTGTAGCGTCGGAAAAAAGCTTCATCGCATTAGGAACCAGGTCGATATCGGAAATCTTTTCGGTTTTTTCTGCCGGCTTTTCGTAAATCACGTCGGAAAACTCTGTGTGGCACTTAACGGTTAAATTATTATTCTTTGCCTTCAGGCCTGTGGTAAAATTTAACTTTGCCGAGACCAGCTTTTTAGTGGAAATCATCCCCCCATAATAAGGCGCCAAATATGTGGCGTCCATATCGGACAATTCAAGCTTGCCATCCATATCTTTTTTCCCGAAATCAATCCAACCAGCTCCTGAAATTCTGCCCTTAGGGATTCCCTGGCTGTCGCCCACCAGCGCCGACAGCTTGAACCTCGTGAATAATGACGTCGGAGGAAAAATAATTTTGGAAACGTTTACGTATATGCTGTTTACGGCAACCTTATAACCATTTTCATTGGAGCCAAGCGTGTCTGATTTCTTATCGAAAAAAATAAATTTTCCATTCCTGATTTTAAGCCCGGCCAGAAAAACCTGCGGAGGCTTGCCTTTAGAATCAAACTTCGGCAGGTTATAACTATTGTCATGATTCCTAACAATAGTCAGTTCGGGACGGATGACCTTTAACTCGTTTAATACAATTTTCCCGGCGAGAAATCCCAGGATACTCGGCGATGCCGAAATAAAATCAGCCTTAAAGAGCCCTTCTATATTAAGGCTGTTAATATTGACAGTCAGCGGGAAACTTATGTTTAAGCCCTGCACGCTCGTCTTTTGTTTAACGATGCTTTCAATCCGGCTTACTAGCAGCTTCTTTCCGAATGAACTAACCCCTATATTTAAAACAACGTAAATGATAGTTATAATTACAACTATCCAAATAATCCTCTTAGTGCCTTTTTTCATGATGTCCTTTATAATAGCGAAGCTTAGCCTGCTTCGCTCTCCAACATCCAAACGATGATAGAGCTTCGCAGAACTTACGAGTTTACCCCTGAAGTTCCTGCGAAGCCATACCATTGCTTGACTATTTGAATGGCGTAGCAGAACGCGCCCGGGCCGGATCGAACGGCCAACAACCGGCTTAGAGGGCAGGTGCTCTATCCAATTGAGCTACGGGCGCAATTATTTTTCTATCTCAAAATCGGGGAGGGCGGACTTGAACCGCCGGCCTCTTGCTCCCAAAGCAAGCGCTCTAGCCAAACTGAGCCACTCCCCGTTACAAATCTTCCCCTAAACATAAGATAACAATTGAGCATAAATTATAACACGCAAAGAATGGTTTTGCAAATGGCGTTTTTTTACGTTATAATGGCCTTGCCATGAAAAAGAAAACCCTGCGTAAAATCATCATATCCCTGATTATCATCACAATCCTAATTTCCGCGGGGGTAATATACCTAAACGAAATAGTCCTTCCGGTAAAAGTAAAATCCTTAATCATACAAACCGTTGAAAAGGAAACTCAAAAGAAAGCAGCCATAGGTTCAATATACCTTAACATCTTTAAAGGAATCGTATTAAGGGACTGCGCTATTTTTGATGGGGCAACCAAAATAATCAGCATCCAAGAAATATCCTGCCGCTTCCTACTTTTGCCTATTTTAAAAGACAAGAAGTTTATCATAGAATCAATACACATACTCTCGCCCGTAATTCGATTAGAGCGCCTGCCTGATAACACCTTTAACATTCAGGAGTTATTCCCCGCTCCGCAAAAACAAACCGGCAAATCCAAATTCAGTGTCCTTATTTACAAAATCGTAATCAAAGACGGAAAGATTAATTTCCAAGACAGCGCCCTCTCCCCTCCTTTTACTAAAGCTATGGAAGGCATAAACGTCACCGTGCGCTTGGCTTTGCCGGCAAGCGTAAAATTTGACTTCGAGGCGGAAATCCCCTCTCAGCAAACCATAGTTCTCTCCGCGGAAGGCGAATATAAAATACTCGAGAAACTTCTTACCGCTAAACTACTGATCAACAGGTTAAACCCGGCGGTGTTTCTTGCCTATCAAAAACAATTCGGGTTAGATTTTAAAGACGGGCTGATCAACTCGCTTACCGGCATTACATTAAAAGACAACATTATAAAGGCCGAGACAGAAATAAGCACTAACGGGCTATCTTGGGAAAAAGAAGATATCACCGCCTCCCTCGACTCACTGCTTAAGGCCGGCATAACCTATAAATTAAGCGATAAACAACTCCTATATTCGGGCAAGCTTGATATCAGCCGGCTGGATATTTCCGGAATTGAAAAAATCGGAAAAGTAAACAACCTTACCGCGGCGGTAAACTTCAATCAGGATGGCTTAAACAGCGATAACATCAAAGCAGATATTCTTAACCTGCCCGTGCAGGCTAAACTTTCGCTCAAAGATTTCAAATCGCCGCGACTTACAATCAAACTGCTCACAGATTTTGATTTGAAAACAGCTCAAAAAACTCTGGCAGAACAATTAAGCGTCACGATTCCTGTTGGGCTTACAGGAAAAGGCGAACTCCTGGTAAACATAGAATTTTCTAAACCTGCCGGAGCGCTTCAAGCAGAAGGCGCGCTTAATCTAATCGGCGCGCAGGCGGATGTAAATAAAGATCTAACGCTGAGTGATATTAACGGAAAAATAAATTTTGATTTAAATTCCGCGCAGTGGGAAAAGCTCATCTTTAATTACGCCCAAAAGGCATATTCGGCATCAGGCGATATCAGGAATTTCAAAGAACCCGAAATATCCTTGAGTATCTTTTCCGACGAACTGTCTGCGGACGCCAAATTTAATATCAAAGATAAGCTTATCAACTTTTCCGAATTAAAAGGCAAATACCTGGATACCGCGTTTTCTCTTAAAGGCACCATAAACACAAAAAATCCCGCGGAATTGCCGGTAAAAATATCCGCTGCCATAATCCTTGACCTTAAAGACCTCCAAAAACCCCTTGCCAAATATAAAGACGCGTTTGATAAGGCGAAACTTGCCGGAATATTACATGCCGATATAAAACTCGCGGGCAATATTAAAGACTGGAAATCATGCGCCGCGCAGGCAGCGATTACCAGCCCTTCTATTGGCGCGTATGGATTGAAATCAGGCAATTTTAATCTGGAATATAACCAGGAAGGCGGCATAGGAGACATATCGTCTTTACAGCTTAATCTTTATGAAGGGGTTATTAGCGCCGCGTCTAAAATCAACCTGCTCGCTAAAAATATCCCTTTTAAGATCGATGCGGCGATTCAGGATGTCCGACTTCAGGCGCTTAAGCTTGACACGCCGTTAAAAGATAAAGATATAAGCGGCAATATTCAGGCCCGCTTGAAATTAAACGGATTTTCCTCTGACATTTCTAAATTAAGCGGCGCGGGCAGGATTTTAATCAGCGAAGGAAAACTATGGGATATTGATTTATTTAAGGGTATCGGCCAGCTTCTTTTTACCAAGGAGTTTTCGAATGTCGTCTTTAACGAAGCCTCTTGTGATTTCGTTATACAAGACAAATTCATAACCACCGAGGATTTAAAACTGACAAGTAGTGTTGTAATCCTGCAAGGACAAGGCAAGGTCGGCTTTGATAGTTCCCTTGATGCCAGGATAAATGCCACTGTAAACGATAATCTTGTGCCTGATATAGGCACATTCAAGGATATAACCACCGCCATAATCGGGCAGGCCGCGAAATTCGGAGAGATAAGGTTAAGCGGGACAATTCAAAAGCCGAAATATAAATTTCATTCGGCGGTAAAAGACGTAATCAGAGGGCTGACTGACCTTCTTATCCAAAACATTCCAAAGTAATTTTTTCTTTATCCTCAATACAATTGAACGGTACAGAACTAATCACCCTGCCTTCATCAATTTCCTTAATATATACTTTTGTCCCTGATTTTATATTGCAGTGATTTCTGATATTCGCGGGAATTACAAGGCGGCCATTTGTGGAAACAGTTACCGTTTGCATACTCAATAACGAAGTAGAACGGGGCCGACGGGATTCGCACCCGCGATCTTCGCCGTGACAGGGCGACGTGTTAACTGGGCTACACTACGACCCCAAAACAGAATAAAAACTATACCTTAAAAACAGCCTACTTGCAATAACTTTTTTATGAAAACATGGTGGGCGATAGAGGACTTGAACCCCTGACCCTCTGCGTGTAAAGCAGATGCTCCAACCAGCTGAGCTAATCGCCCAAGAATAGAGTATTATATGGTTAAAGGCCCTATCCCGTCAATACAATTTTAATTTGGAAGCAGTTTAATTCCGTGTTCCCGGGTTTCGATATTTATGTAATCCTGAAATCTAATCCCCTCTCCCAGCTCCTGCTTGACTACCCTTTTCCTATCCGGCGCATAAGGGTGGGTCCGCTCATAAGAATACGGCCGAAGAGGCTTTTTGCGGTCTATCTTCTGGAGTTTTTCCAAAAAAGTAATCATTCCGTGAGGGTCGTAGCCGGCTAATTTGGCGTAACGAGCGCCCAGGCGGTCAGCTAAAAGTTCATCTTCCCGCGAATAGCCCATCATCAACTGATAAAAGGCCGCGTCTAACCCTTCAGGCAGGCCTTGGGCATTAGGAACCGCGGCCGCGGCAATCTGAAGCAAAGTATACGCCATTGACGCCTGAAGCTGTTTTAAGGAATGCTTCGCCACAATATGCCCGACTTCGTGAGCCAATACGCAAGCCAATTCATCATCGGTAGGTTTCGCGGCTACAAATAGGCCTTTGAAACAATAAATATACCCGCCGGGCAAAGATACCGCGTTAACTTCTTCATCTATGATTTTCTTGTCTTTCTCTTCCCTTGCCTCAATGACATCAAAATGATACACCAGTTCTTTCCTGTCGCAAACAGCGGCTATTTTCTGGCCGATGGTGCTGACCCGCTGGCGCAAAAGCGAGTCGTTGGTCAACTGATATGTTGTTTCAACTTGTTTTGCGACAGACTTGCCAAGTTTTATTTCCTTATCGGTATCATAATAAATCCATTCTTCGCTTTTGGTCGCGATATTGTATTCGGTGGCACAGCCTAAAGCCAAAAACGCAAGGCCTAACACCCAACACCTTACACCTAACACCTTACTAAAACACATCTACTCCTGCCTCCTTTAACATCTTTGCCAACTTTGCCAAAGGTAAGCCCACAACATTATAGAAACAACCCTCAATGCGGTCGATGAATATACTGCCGATGCCCTGGATATCAAAACTTCCGGCCTTATCCAGCGGCGAGACTTTCCTAAAATAATTCCTGATTTGTTTGTCTGTCAATTTATACATATAAATCTTGGTTTTTTCGTAATCAACGATGGTTTTTCCGTTATCGATATCGACCACTGCTAACCCCGTATAAACCCACTGCGGTTTTGCCGAAAGTAATTTTAGTATTTTAAATGCTTCCCGCATATCCGCGGGCTTTCCGATAATTCTCTTCCCGGATAAAACCACCGTGTCCGCGGCAATTACTACTCCCGATCTGAATCGGCAAGCGACATCCCGCGCTTTGAGCAAAGCATTTTGAATAACCAAATCCGCGCAGTTGGTTTTCAATTTCCTGCTTTCTTGGGCCTGCGGCTTGGCAACCTGAAACTTAATCCCGATCTGCCTAAGCAGTTTCTGCCTTGCCTTTGATTGTGAAGCCAGAATTATCTTTTTCATAACCTATTTGTAGGGACAGCACACTGTGCTGTCCCTACACTCGTTGCGGCGCTTTCGCCGGCGAGGTAACCGGTGGAAAACGCCGCCTGAAGATTATACCCGCCGCTTGCGGCGCTGACATCGATCATCTCGCCTGCGAAATACAATCCCGGGACAAACCTTGATTCCATCGTCCTCGGGTTAATCTCGGCCAACGCAACCCCTCCGCAGGTAACCATCGCCTCTTCCAAAGGCAAGGAACCGGTAATTGTCACTTTAAATTCTTTTAACAGGCCAATAATTGCCAGCCGCTCATTTTTCGTCAGTTGATTTGCTGTTTTCTGGGCGTCAACTTTTGACAAATTTATAAAAACATCTATTAACTTCGCCGGCAACCACTCTTTCAAAAGATTCTTAAGCAGTTTTTTTCCCTGTTCCTGGGTTTCTTTTAACAACCTGTCCTCAATCTGCTCAACACTAAGAGCGGGCTTAAGGTCAATCAATAAAATAACTTCTTTGTTCTTGTCGAAAAAGCTTATAATCTCACTGCTTAAATCCAATATCAAAGGCCCGGAAACCCCGAAATGAGTAAAAAGCAATTCCCCTATCCCTGAAGATATCTTTTTATTCCCTGCCTTGAATTTAAGGCTGATATTTTTTAATGTAAGCCCCTGCAGTTGTTTGACCCATTGCTCCTTGGTTTTCAAAGGAACCAACCCCGGTTTAAGGGCTGTTACTGTATGTCCTAACTTTTTAGCGATTGTCAAACCGTCGCCGGTAGAACCAGTTACTTTATAAGAAACCCCTCCGAGAGCTAATATTACTTTTTTACTTTGTATCTCTAAACCATCTTCCAACCTTAAGTTAAAGCCATCTTCTTGTTTTTTGATATCCGCTAAACGGCTTTTATAAACAATCTTTACATTGTTATCCGAAAGATAATCGCGCAAAACCTTGACTACCGAAATCGCCCTGTCAGTATCGGGAAAAACCCTGCCCTGTCTTTCTACTTTTAGGTGGAGATTCTTTTTTTCGCAAAAAGAAATCAGATCATGATTGGAAAATTTTTGCAGGGCAGTCCTTAAAAACTGGCCGTTGGGCGCGAATTTATCGAGGAAATCTTCAAGAGGCGCGATATTGGTTATATTGCACCTGCCCTTTCCGGTAAGCAGGATTTTTTTGCCGATACTGTCATTGCGTTCAACTAAAACCGTTTTCTTTCCGCGACGGCCGGCGCATATCGCGGCCGTACAACCGGCAGGGCCCGCTCCAATGACCGCGATATCATACGATTGCATAAAGAGTTAAACTTTGATTCCGAAATCTTCGGGAGTGAAAATAGAGATGAGCTTACAGTTTTTCTCGGCGAGGGCAGCTTTAGCGCCTTCCTTGCGGTCAACTATACAGATAGCGGTATCAACGTTAAATCCTTCAGCCCGCAGTATGTCCAAAGACTCTATAAAAGACTTTCCGGAAGTAGCTACGTCATCAACAAGGATCAGCCGTGAACCGGCCATAAGAGAAGGCCCCTCTATTTGCCGGCGTGTCCCGTGGCCCTTAGGGGTTTTACGGATGATAAACGCCTTAACCGGTTTATTATTAATAAAGCTCAACGCCGCGACTGCCCCGGCGATAGGGTCTGCGCCCAAAGTCGGCCCGCCTATTGCTTCAATATCCTCGGCCTTAAACAATTCCAGGATTATGCTGGCTGCAAGGTAAGCGCCTTCCGCGGCCAGAGTGATACAGCGGCCATCAATGTAAAACTGGCTTTTCTTTCCGCTGGACAAGACAAAATCGCCTTTACGAAATGCCTCTTTCTTTAATAACTCCAGCAATTGAGTCTTTAATTTCTTTATTTTGTTTTCCATATTATAATCATTCTACATTCCCAAATTATAGCTGTCAATGTTAAATGTTAGCCAGTTTGCCGGTTTAATAATAACAGTTCAAGATTTCTTCTTTTACAACCCCTGGGGTTGCTGGCTACCTGAACGGGTCGGATAAATCCGACCCCTACAGACATACGGCAATCGTCAAACACTCTGTAGGGGCGCCATTTATGGCGCCCGAGAAATTGCGTCAGCCCGGGCTAACCAATTCGTTGACAAAAATAGGGGTTATTGTTATACTAATTTTCGTATGATAAACAGCAT
>CAKKQA010000136.1:0-4121 GCA_919901925.1 Omnitrophica bacterium GWA2_41_15
CCTGTAAGGGGATTGTTGATATCAATACAGACGGCCGTATTTATCTTCTTGATTTATACACCGGTAAAACCTTCCGGAATCTAAAAAAAAATCCCAATATAAGCATTACGGCATTCGACGAGCATAAATTTACTGGATATTGCCTTAAAGGAAAGGCGGATATTATTGAAAGAGACGGCCTTGATTCCGATGTTATTATTTCTTGGGAAAAAGAAATTACCAACAGGGTGACCCGCAGGCTTATAAAAAATATCCGCGGCGAAAAAGGCCACCATCGCCATCCGGAGGCGCTTTTGCCAAAACCAAAATATATGATTGTGATGAATGTCGAGGAGATTGTCGACCTTAAACCCGGGCATTTGGATTAGTTAACTAGTTAGCCGGTTTACCAGTTCGCCGGTTAGCCAGTTAAAAAATAAAAATAATTCCTGGCATTAAATTTATTATTTTTTGTTATTTTTCTAATTTTTAACCGGTAAACTGGCTAACTGGCCAACAGGCTAACAAACATATGGTAGACTTGATAATAATAGGCGCAGGCCCTGCAGGTATTACCGCCGCTATTTATGCCGCGCGCAAGAAAATGGAAGTAATAGTGATTAGTGAAGATGTCGGTGGCCAGGCGGCAGTAAGCGGTGACATCGAAAATTATACTGGTTATCAATTTATCACCGGGCCGGAACTAGCCGCGAAATTTGAAGAGCATATGCGTAAGTTTGATATTATCTCGAAGGAAAACGAAAAGGCAGTGTCGTTAAAAAAGACAGGGGATATTGTTAAGGTCTCAACTAGTAAAGGCGCTTATGAAGCAAGAGCGGTTATTATCGCCTCCGGCAAGCGTTCAAAGGAATTAAATGTCCCGGGAGAAAATGAATTTAAGAATAAAGGGCTTACTTACTGCGCGACCTGCGACGCCCCGCTTTTCTTAAGCAAGGAAGTTGCGATAATCGGCGGCGGCAACTCCGCTTTGGATGCGGCGTTACAGCTCATGAGGATAGCAAGGCATGTGTATATTATAAATATTAACCCTGAACTTGGCGGCGATGCCATTATGCGCCATAAAGTTTTAGAGAGCAGTATCGTGGATGTGTTTAATAATGCCCGCACAACTGCCGTGCTCGGCGATAAGATGGTAAATGCGATACGGATAAAACAAGACGAGGCGGAGAGGGTGTTGCCTGTGGAAGGGGTTTTTGTTGAAATAGGGCTTAAGCCTAATTCGGAATTTACCGAAGGCATCGAAAAAAATGATTTTAATGAGATTAAAGTCAACAACCGCAATGAAACAAATATATCAGGTATTTTTGCCGCAGGCGATGTTACGGATGTCCCGGAAAAACAAATCGTTATTGCCGCAGGCGAAGGCTCAAAAGCGGCCTTAAGCGCTTTTGGATATTTGCTGCGGCGGTAATTTTACGTGTCATTGCGAGGAGCTGTTGTTTGCATTGGCGACGAAGCAATCTCGTTTTAAATACAAAGGAGACGATAATCATGCCAAGGACTATAACATTTAAAGGTTCGTCGTTGACATTGATCGGCAGGGTATTAAAAGGCGGGACTCTCGCGCCTGACTTTAGAGTCGTTACGCAGGATTTAAATGAATCCGGCCTTTCTGATTTCGCGGGAAAGATAAAGGTTATCACTTCGTTCCCGTCGCTGGATACGCCTGTCTGTGACCTGCAGGTAAAGGAGTTTAATAAGCGCGCGGCGGAATTTTCCGCGGATACGGTTGTTTTGGGCATAAGTAAGGACCTCCCTTTTGCCCAGAAAAGGTTTTGCCAGCAAAACACGATCAAAAATGTATCGGTTATGTCGGATTACAAATATTCTTCATTTGGCATAAATTACGGTTTGTTGATTAAAGAATTGAATCTTTTGGCAAGGGCTGTGGTTATTGTCGATAAGAATAATGTCTTGAGGTATATCCGGATAGCAGAAGAATTAACTATTCCGCTAGATTATGAAGCTGCGTTAGTAAAGCTTCAGGAAGTTATCGCTAATCCCGCGGCTGAACTTCCTAAAGATGGGCTGCCCGCGAAATGCCTGCCTTGCGAAGGCGGGGCTGTGTTTTTGCCTAAAGACGCGGTGGAAAAACGCCTTACTAATTACCGCGGCTGGCAGTTAATAGAGGATAAAAAAATTGTCAAGGAATTCACATTCAGCGACTTTCAGGATACGAAATATTTTCTGGATATCATTTGCCTTATAGCAAGAGAACAGGGGCATCATCCTAACCTGACTTTAATTTACAACAAATTAAAAGTAACCCTTACCACTCATTCCGCAGGCGGCCTCACCGAGAACGATTTTATAATGGCAAAAATTATTGACGAGATGGAATGATAGCGGTATTCCGCAATAATCAGGTTTTGTCTGCTTCAAGAAGTAAACACAAGTAAGAACTCCCCCAAAATTTATTAAAAATTTTTGAAAGAAAATCGCCTCCTTTTACGTCTTATATAGTAGAGGGGCCTACTTTGGCCAGAAAGGAGGTAGTTAATATGTCTAGTGTAATAGCTGTAGATGCAATAGCTGCAAAGATTTTGTTGATACGCGGTAAAAGGGTAATGTTGGATAGCGACCTTGCTAAACTTTATGAAGTTGATACAAGTCAGCTAACCCGCCAAGTAAGGCGCAATATTGGTAGGTTCCCGGAAGATTTTATGTTTCAATTAACAAAGGAAGAATTTCAAAACTTGATATGCCAAATTGGCATATCAAGTTGGGGTGGAACCCGTAAGTTTCCCTATGCCTTTACTGAACAGGGAGTTGCTATGCTGTCGGGAGTCCTGCATAGTAAGAGAGCCGTACAGGTGAATATCCAGATTATGCGCGCTTTTATTCAGTTAAAACGCATGCTATTAACCAACGCTGATCTTAGGCGCAAGATTGAAGAGATGGAGAAGAAGTACGACAAACAATTCGCTATTGTTTTTCAAACTATTAAACAATTGTTGGAACCGCCTCCGGTAAAGGAGAAAAAGATAGCCAGTTTTCAAGTCGTTGGACATTCTTTTGAAATAACCAAAAATGAGAAAATATTACCTGAAGATTTTATGTTCTAAATTACAAAAGAAGAGGCTGGTTTTTTGAGGCGCTAAAATGTTGCCTCAAATATTCATTTTGTGTTACGTCCTTAAAAAGAAGTGCGGAAGGAGGGATTTTCCCCCGCCGTAGGCGGGGGATCCCGCCCTATTGTCTGGATAGGGGCGGGAGAACTTTCAAAATAGTGCGGAAGGAGAGATTTGAACTCTCAAGCCTTGCGGCATCGGCTTCTGAGACCGACGTGTCTGCCAGTTGCACCACTTCCGCGCAAAAACCATATCAATATTACCCCACAAAAACTTGCCTGTCAATACCGAATGTCTTGTGGTATAATTAACAAATTGTATGCGTAATTAGCTGAAAGGTGTTAGGTTATAGGTGTTAAGTACAATTTAAGATTAATATGGAAATATTAGCCTATTTTAAGTCCATCGCTCAGGCGATGCTGCAGATGTTTTTGCTGGGGCTGGTGGGTTTTTTTCTGATACGCCGTAAAGTCCTTTCTTCGGAAGGGCTTAACGGGTTGACTAATTTGTTGGTCGAAGTCACCTTTCCGGCTTTGATCTTCTGGCAGGTTATTACTAAGTTTAGCTTTGATTTATATAGGAATTGGTTTGCTTACGCGTTTTTAAGCATAATTATTACGGTTTTGGGCTTGGTCGTTGGGTATATTTTTAGTTTTTCTGCCAAAGATGAAAGAATCAAGAGGGAATTTGTATCTTTGGTAGGTTTTCAGAATTCCGGGTACCTGCCTTTGGTTTTATTAGGGTGGCTGGTACCTAAAGAGCAGTTAAGCAATGTGCTTATTTATTTGTTTTTATTCCTTTTAGGCTTTAACCTGGTTTTTTGGTCGTGGGGCGTGCATTTTTTATCGGGTAACAAACTGAAAAACTTTTCTTTGCCTAGCCTATTCAGCCCGCCGGTAGTGGCAACATTTTTGGGATTTATTTTTGTGGCTTTAAGAATCAACACCAGCTTGCCCCAATTTGTCCTTTCTCCGCTTGAGATGTTAGGAAACTGTAGTTTCCCTCTGGCAATTGTGGTGGTGGGAGGGGCTTTAGGTGAGTTACCTATAT
>CAKKQA010000136.1:4221-15127 GCA_919901925.1 Omnitrophica bacterium GWA2_41_15
AGTTTCCCTCTGGCAATTGTGGTGGTGGGAGGGGCTTTAGGTGAGTTACCTATATATAGAGTATCTGATAAGCCTTTGGTCGCGAAAATGCTTTTGGCAAAGCTTGTTGTGCTTCCTTTGTTGGGGTTGATTTTTCTAAAATATGTGGCAGTGCCTTATTTCCTGGGGCTTTTGATTATTCTGGAATTGGCTATGCCTTCGGCAACGAGTTTATCAGTCATAGTCAGAAGGTATGGTAGAGAAGATAAGTTGATAAGCCAGGGGATTTTCTATAGCCATATCGTAAGTTTATTGACTTTACCGTTATTTCTGGCGCTTTTTAACTGGGTTGTCAGAGCCCAGTAAATGTGATATATTATATATGGAACGTATAGACATTGCGGCTAATAAGAAGGCGTTTAGGGATTATGAGATTCTTGAGACGCTGGAAGCAGGTATTGAGCTTTTCGGAAGCGAAGTAAAGTCGCTTCGGCAGGCAAAAGCCAGCCTCGTAGATAGCTTTGCCCGTATAGAAAAAGGCGAAGCTTTCGTTTACAATATAGATATATCTGCCTACGCTCAAGCAAGTTACCAGAATGTCGAGCCCAAAAGGACTCGGCGGTTGCTTTTGCACCGCCACCAGATCCAGAAGCTCGACGAGAAGATGTCGCAAAAGGGGTTTGCATTAATCCCGCTTAAATTGTACTTTAATCAGCGGGGGGTGGCGAAAATAGATTTAGGGCTGGCCAAGGGAAAGAAAGCATACGATAAGAGGGATGATATTAAACGCCGGGAGTCGCAGAGAGAGATGCGGCGGATTTTGAAAACAAGAAAAAGGTAATGTCCCGCCTCATAAACCGCGGCAAAATTCTCTTCGATAATTTTGCCGCATTCGGCGGGACTAATTTTTTAGATAATAAACGAGGAAAAAATTCGGGGGTGAAAGGTATCGACTTAAGGGTGCGGGTAATAGTGGCATGCCGCGGATGCAAGGAAGGCCGCGATAACAAACCTTGCACAATACAAACGCTAACGAAAAACCGTTAATGTTTAGCGATGCGATGAGGCAAATGGCAGGAGTTGGGAAACCAGCCCCTATCATGCCTTTTCAATTCGCATCAGTCGGCCGCTAAAATATAGTGGCCGCCTCTTGTTGTCCTGCCTGCGGGATAAATAAGAGACTCTAGCAGGCTGGTTCTGATGAGTTAGCCTTTGGCATCAGGATGAGAGCAAATAAAGGATAGCCTGCGGGAAATCCTGTTTAGCGGAATTCCTGCGGATGAGCGTTAAGAAGATAAACTAAGCATGTAGAGGCTATTGTTCAAGTCTTTAAGGACGCGGCTTCAATGCCGCCACCTCCACCAAAAAATTACGACAAGTAATTTTTTGGTGGATATTGTGCGAGCGTAATGCCGCGATAAGCGGCATAGCGAGCGAAATATTCCCATGAGTAAAGATCTCTCACTGCGCCTATTTGGCGCAGTTCGAGATTAATTTTCAGAGGGGCGAGCGAGGGAAAATTAACAAGGAAATTTTTGCCGGCCTTTCCATTGTTTTATCCATACAGTGCAAAAAATAAAATCTAATTCCTTTCTTCTTTTGACCATTGTTTGTTGTTCGGTACTCATTTTTTTAAGCGGTTGCGCGACTTGCGCGCGCAATAACTTAGGTTTTCCTGCCAGGGTTTTCTCGATAAACAACACTGTTTATTATCCGTTGTCCACCATTTGTGAACATTTGAAAATCTCCTGTGATTATGATCCTATTGGCAGGGAGGTAACTTTAAGAAAAGCTGATGCTACAGAGATAAAACTTTTGCTGGATAGTTCTATTGTTTTGGTTAACGGCTATCCGGTAGATCTTCAGGATGATGTTTTGATGCATAACGGCATCGTGGTTGTACCCGAGAAGTTTAAGGAAAGGGTATTGGATAAATTTTATTGTTTTATTCCCGCAGGAGCGCCGTCGGCTTATCCGGGAGTGTTCCAGGTAAAAAGGATAGTAATCGATGCCGGCCATGGCGGCAAGGACCCGGGAGCGGTGGCTAGATCCGGGTTGCGGGAAAAGGATGTTAACCTTGATATAGCAATGCGCTTGGGGAGGCTGTTAGAGGCTCAAGGGATTGAAGTTGTCCGCACCCGTTCCAGCGATAAATTTATTTCTCTAGAAGAGAGGTCAAAGATTGCCAATAGCTCTAACGCCGATTTGTTTGTCAGTATCCATACAAATTCCGCTCGTTCTTCCCGCCTCAACGGATTCGAGGTGTTTTATGTCACCGAGAATGTGGATGATAATGAACGGGCTGTTTCGGCCGCGCGCAATTACAGCCTGAAATTAGACGAGAGGTATTTTTCCGGCGAGTCATTGAATCTTAAAGCGACATTGTGGGATATGATTTATACCCGTAACCGCGCGGATTCAGTGTCATTGGCGCAGAGTATTTGTCAGTCAGTTAACAGAAGCCTGGGTTTGAAGATTTTGGGAGTAAAGGGAGCGCCTTTTTACGTTTTAAAAGACACGCGTATACCCGCTGTTTTAGTGGAGGTCGGTTTTATTTCTAACTCTAATGAAGGAAAATACCTGCGTAATCCGTTTTATCGCCAGCAGATCGCTGAAACTATAGCCGAAGGGATACTGAATTATAGTAAACAGTGTGATATGTCAGGTTTATTAGCGCATTAAACCAAACTGACCCCCGGGGTCCGCAAGATTGCGGACCCCGGGGGTCAGTTCAAGGGTAATATTGGAGGAGCTTTGATGGCAAAGGCAATCGGGGTTTTTGATTCGGGGGTAGGCGGTTTAACAGTAGTAAAGGAGCTTATCAGGCAGATGCCCGAGGAAAACATAGTTTACTTCGGTGACACTGCCAGGGTGCCTTACGGTATCAAGTCAAAAGAAACCGTTATCAGGTTTTCCATAGAAAATATTTTGTTTTTGTTGAAAGAAGACGTGAAGCTGGTTTGTGTTGCCTGTAATACTGTTTCTAGTATGGCGCTTCCTTCTATAAGGAATTATTTTAAGGTGCCTATGGTCGGAGTGATTTCTCCCGGAGCTAAAGAAGCGGTATATGCCACCAAGAACAAAAAGATAGGCGTTATCGGGACACAGGCGACGATAAGAAGCCGCGCTTATGAAAATGAAATAAAGGCATTGGATGCCGCTATTAAAGTAATCGCGCGTGCATGCCCGTTATTTGTCCCGTTTGCCGAAGAAGGCTGGCTCAAGGAACGGGCTGTTTTTGACGTGGCTAAATTTTATCTGGCGCCTTTTAAAAAAGCAGGGATTGATACTTTGATTTTAGGTTGCACGCATTATCCTCTTTTGAAACCGGTGATACAGGAAGTCATGGGCTCGCGCGTTACTTTAATTGATTCCGCTAAGCAGGTTGCAACCGAAGTAAAACAGCTTCTCGCAACGGGAGATCTGTTGGAATCAAATAAAAAAGCGGTAAGGGATTTTTATGTTTCGGACGACCCTGCCTGGTTTAGCGGCTTGGCAGAGAGGTTTTTGGGGCAGAAAATAGAGAGGGTGAGCAAGGTAAGCACAGCTTAAACATAATTAAATATAGGAAATGAAATGTTTCGTTTAGCGGTAAAAAAAGAATTCAGCGCCGCGCATAGCCTGCGGGAATACCAGGGAAAGTGTGAGGGGCTGCACGGCCATAACTGGAAAGTTGAAGCTGTCGTTATCGCCAAGGAAACAGACAGCCGGGGGCTAGTGATGGATTTTCATGATATTAAGGAAATATTAAATAATGTATTGGAAGTTCTCGATCATAAACATCTTAATAGCATCGTTTATTTTAAGAAAGTCAATCCCACTTCCGAAAATATCGCCAAATATATTTTCAAAAATGCCGGAGATAAATTAAAGTCAGCCGGATGTAAATTGAAAGAAATAACGGTTTGGGAATCGGATAATTGTTCGGCCACATATTTTAAATGAAAAAAGCAGTTGTTCTTTTGTCGGGCGGGTTAGATTCCGCGACAAGCCTGTATTTAGCTTTAAAAAAAGGATACCGCTGTTTTTGCCTGATTTTCGATTACGGCCAGCGCCATCGCAAAGAAATAGAATGCGCAAAAAAAATCGCAAGAATTTCCGGATGCGATTTTAAGGTGATAAAGATTTCCCTGCCGAAGGAAGGGGTAAGTTTGCTGGATGACGCGTTAAGAATACCTGTTCATAATAGAAAACAGGCATCCATACCAAACACATATGTTCCGGCGCGCAATATTATATTTTTAAGTTTCGCGCTTTCTTTTGCCGAACCTTTTGGCGCCGGGGCGATTTTTATCGGCGCTAACGCGATAGATTACAGCGGATATCCGGATTGCCGCCCGGAATTTTACCGGGCATTCAGTAATGCCGCGCGTTTAGGGACTAAATCAGGGGTTCAGGGCAAAGGCGTAAAGATAGTTACCCCGTTAATTAATTTAAGCAAGGTAGGGATTATTAAATTGGGCATGAAATTAGGCGTGCCTTATGAGTTGACTTGGTCATGTTATCAAGGCGGAGAATCTCCCTGTAGGGTGTGCGATAGCTGTAAATTCCGCTCCAAGGGATTTCAAGAAGCGGGAGTGGTTGATCCGATTTTAAAAATTGGGGTCGAAAAATTGGGGTCAGGTCCCAACCGCGTTTGGGACCTGACCCCACGGTTGCCACGGTTGGAAAAATGACGGGAAAGATTTCAGAAATATTCGAGAGCATCCAAGGCGAAGGAATATATTGGGGGAGTAAGCAGATTTTTGTCCGCTTTAGCGGCTGTAATTTAAGATGTTCCTATTGTGATACTTTAATTGAAACTTTTAGCGAATATGCAATCGAAGAACTTATCGGCCGGATAAAATCATTTGGCAGGAATTTTCATTCGGTTTCTTTTACCGGTGGGGAGCCGCTTTTCCAGAAGGATTTTTTAAGCGAGGCATTAAAGATGACAAAGCAGGAAGGGTACAAAACTTATTTGGAGACTAATGGTACTTTGCCGAATGAGTTAAAACAGGTGATAGATAATGTTGATATTGTGGCGATGGATATAAAGCTTCCCAGTTCAACAGGCAGCGTATCGCATTACTGGGATGAGCATCGCGATTTTTTAAAAACCGCAAACAAAGGCGAAGTTTTTATTAAGGCGGTGATATCCCTGTCTACGACGAAAGACGATATTTTTAAGATGGCAGAATTATTGAAGAACCTGCAGTATGAAGGTGTGATGGTTTTACAGCCAAACAGTTTTGACAACGCCTTATTATTAAAAGAAAAGTTAGGCGAATTTAAGAAAACTTGCGAAAAATATGTTGCGGATGTAAGAGTTATTCCGCAGATGCATAGGTTAATAGGAGTCAAATGAGTAACCAGAGCAAGAAGTTGGGTTCATCTTATGAAGGGTTGCAAGTAAATATTAGAAAGTTAAAGACTCCTAAAATCGATGTTTGGAAAAATCAATATCCTGATAAGGAGTATGCTATAACTTTGGATGTTCCGGAATTTACCTGTATTTGCCCTAAAACCGGATTGCCGGATTTCGCAAGCATAAAAATAGATTATTCGCCTGATAAATATTGTATAGAATTAAAATCCTTTAAGATGTATACGATATTTTACCGGGATACCGGTATTTTTCATGAGCATTTTGTAAATAAGTTAATGGATGATTTTGTCGCTTCAAGCAATCCGCGCTGGGTTAAGATTGCGGCAGTATTTAATCCCAGGGGTGGAATAACTACCACGGTTTCGCGAGAGTATAAAAGAAAATGAGAGTAATTGCGGCAAAAAAAATCGAAGAAGCAGTATCTGATTTATGCGTTCAAGCAAACCTTGTCTTGCGTAAAGATGTTTTGGAGAGCTTGGCAAGAGCTTGCCAGCCTGAGAAAAATAAAAAAGCAAAAAGAGCCCTAAACGCTATTATTGAGAACGCTAAAATAGCGCGCGCTGAAAAATTGGCTATCTGTCAGGATACGGGCATGCCTTGCGTGTTTGTTGAGATTGGCCAAGATGTTAAAATTCTTGGCGATTTTAAAGGCGCGATAGTTAAGGGCGTCGAAGCCGGTTATAAAAAAGGATATTTGCGCAATTCTATTGTTAGGGATCCTTTAGCAAGAGGTAAAAGCGGATACGCGCCGCCAATGATACATTTTGATATTGTTAAGGGAGATAGCTTAAGGTTATCTGTTTTGCCTAAAGGATTTGGCTGTGAAAATAAAACTCAACTTAAAATGTTTAGGCCTACAGCTTCTTTGGATAGCATTAAGGATTTTGTTGTTAAAACAGTCAGAGAAGCCGGGCCGGATGCCTGCCCGCCGTATGTCGTGGGCGTGGGCATCGGAGGTACAGCTGATTATGCCTGTCTTTTGGCAAAGAAAGCCTTATTGCGAAAAATAAACTCACTAACGGCCAAAAATAATCTACAAGCATTAGAAAGGGATCTGCTGAAAAGGATTAATAGCCTCAATATCGGGCCGATGGGACTAGGCGGAAGCGCGACTTGTTTGGGAGTAAATATAGAGACATATCCTACGCATATAGCAGGGCTTCCTGTGGCAGTGAGTATTAGCTGTCACGCCTTAAGGAGCGCGGCAAAGTTAATATAATTAGTTATCTTTGTAGTGACAGCACACTGTGCTGTCACTACAATTCGTAATGATTGTAATATATATTTTCGCAACGGTTTAAATTTAACATTTATCAGATGAGATATATTTGTACTCCTTTAAAAGATAATGATATTAACAGCCTTAAGGCTGGAGAGGAAGTTTCTTTGTCCGGAATAATTTATACGGCCCGGGATCAGGCGCATAAGAGGTTAACTGATGCGATCAGTTTAGGCCGAAAATTGCCGATTGATTTAAGCAGGCAGATAATTTATTATTGCGGCCCTACACAAACGCCAAAAGGAAAAATCATCGGTTCATGCGGGCCAACGACAAGTTCGCGGATGGATGGATTTACGCCGTTGCTTATTAAATCAGGGCTAAAAGGTATGATTGGTAAAGGGGCCCGCTCTGACGAAGTAATCGCGGCAATAAAAAAATATAAGGCTGTTTATTTTATTACTTATGCCGGGTGCGGGGCTTTATTATCAAAATATGTAAAAAACAAAAAGTTAGTCTGTTTTCCGGAATTGGGCCCGGAGGCAGTTTATCAATTAGAGGTAGAAGATTTCCCTTTAATTGTAGCAGTTGATTCAAGAGGCAAAAGTTTAACTAACGACCAACGGCCAACGACTAAACACGCTACCAGAAAGGAGCAAAATGGCGCGTCAAGATGGCAGGGCGGCGGATCAATTAAGAAAAGTCACGGTAACAAGAAATTATATAAAACACGCGGAAGGGTCTTGTTTAATGGAGTTAGGCGATACAAAAGTCATTTGTACTGCTTCAGTCGATCAAACTGTCCCGCCTTTCTTAAGAGGCACAGGCACTGGCTGGCTTACAGCCGAATATGGGATGCTTCCTCGTTCAACGGCAACCCGTATGAATCGAGAGAGGGATAAAATCTCCGGCAGGACTTTTGAAATTCAAAGGTTAATCGGCAGAAGCCTGCGGGCTGTTTTTGATTGTAAGGGAATAGGGGAGCGGACCATAAAAGTTGATTGCGATGTGATTCAGGCCGACGGAGGCACCCGTACCGCTTCTATAACGGGAAGTTTTATCGCTTTAGCCGACTGCCTGATTAATTTGAAGCGTAATCAGGTTATCGATGAGCTTTTTATTAAGAATTATATCGCGGCAACCTCTGTAGGAATTTTTAACAATCGTCCGATCCTGGATTTGTCATATTCGGAAGATTCAAAAGCCGAAGTAGATATGAATGTGGTTATGACCGCTGACGATAAATTTGTTGAAGTCCAGGGGACAGCGGAGGGAGTGGCATTTACAAAAGAGCAGATGGACGAGATGCTTGTCCTTGCCAAAAGCGGGATAAAAAGTTTGATTGATATGCAGAAGGGGTTGTTTAAGGACATCTTGTAAGAAATCGGGTGTAGGGACAGCATATTGCTGCTTTGCGAAGCAAGGTGTGTCCCTACAAAGGTATGACACTAGTTAAAAATCATAAAAAGTTAGAAATAGTCATTGCTACGCGCAACAAAAAGAAATTAGAAGAGATAAAAGAAATTACCAAAGGCATGCGCCTGAAATTTCTTACGCTCGGTGATTTTCCCGGCGCTCCTTATGTGAAGGAAAACGGCAAGACTTTTTTAGAAAATGCCGCTAAAAAAGCGCGTATTATCGCCAAATTTACCGGAAAGCTTACTCTTGGAGAAGATTCAGGCTTATGTATAGATGCCTTAAACGGCGCTCCGGGAATTTATTCTTCGAGGTTTTCCGGAAAAGATAAATCCGACCTGAAAAATAACCTAAAAGTCTTAAAGCTTCTTGAGGGCCTCCCATCACTTAAACGCAAAGCGCATTATTTTTGCGCTGTGGCCTTGGCAGATGAAAATGGTTTAGTCAAAAGCGTTTCCGGAAGGTGTAATGGTATAATAGGCTTTGAAATGAAGGGAAGCCATGGTTTTGGTTATGACCCGTTGTTTGTCATTCCAAAGTATATGCGCACCTTTGCCGAGTTAGGTACCCAAATCAAACATACAATAAGCCATCGCTATAATGCATTGAAAAAGGCAAGGAATAGCATAGAGAATTATTTCTCGCGATAATACGCGTTAAACTTATTTTGAAAGAGTCATAACTATAGCATTTTAAATAGGTTGGAGGAAAATTTCCGGCCAGGTTGACACTTGTGAGTTTGTGTGGTATACTTCAGCTTTCATAAATAATAACAGGGTAATTTGAAAATAAGCGGAGGGGAGAATGAATGTTACGGAGGTGGTAACTAAATTCAACTGGGTTGATATATTTGTTATCTGTATTATATTGATTACAACCTACCGCGGTTCCAACAGGAGCTTTATTATAGAAGCGTTTAAGTTCCTGGGTATTATTTGTGCTGTGTTTGTTTCCATGCAGTATTTTTCTATTCTTAGCGATTTTTTGCTGGCGCGCGTGCCTTTAATAGGAGTTTTGCTTTCAGATTTCTTTTCTTTCGCGGTGTTGGCAATCGTAACGTATCTGGTTGTTGTTTTTATCCGGGAAGGGTTTTGCCGGCTGCTTGTGGTAGAAGCTGTCAGCCTTTTAGACAAATGGGGCGGTTTTATTTTTGGTTTTTTAAGAGGCGTAATATTTGCCAGTATGCTTTTGTTCCTTTTTAGTATTCCGGCGACGGATTATTTACGCGGCAGCGTGCAAAAATCATACCTTGGAAGCCAGCTTGTAATGGTTAATGTCAAGGTTTATGAATTTATCATAAAAAATATATATTCCAGAATTTATGCCAACCAGAAGCCTAATGACGTTATTTATGAAGTCGTTGACCTGGGGCAGGAGGTAAAAAATCAATGAGATTAGGCCGATTATACGATTTGGTAATCAAATATGGCATAAAGAATGACCCAAGAGGAAAGAGCATCAATGATTATTTTACTAAAGTAAAGAAGGAATATAATAAATTAAAGGGACAGGAGCGCAAGAGATTTGATAAGGAGAGTTTTAGAAACCCATTTGCCGATACGCGCATACTTTATGGAAAGCCGGATACGGAAATACGTAAAATTTTAGTCGGCGTAGATATGGAAGCGCCGGAGATTCTATTGGCGGATAAAATAAGGGAAAGGGAAGGCCTTGACCTTGTCCTGGCCCATCATCCGGAAGGTAAGGCTTACGCGGCTTTATCCGAAGTAATGCAGGTGCAGAGTTTTATACTGGAGAAGCTCGGATTAAAGAAGGAAATTGCCGAAGAGTTGATGAAAGAGCGTATGAGCGAAGTCGCCCGAAAAGTGTCTGCTGCCAATCATACGCGTTCAAACGATGTGGCCCGGCTTTTGGATATGCCGTTTATGTGCTGCCATACTCCCGCTGATAATCATGTCGCTAAATACCTGCAGGCGCTTATGGATAAACAGAAGCCTAGGAAAGTAAACGACGTAGCCGGGTTGTTATGTAAAATTCCCGAGTATCAGTATGGCATTGAGTGCAAGGCCGGCCCGAAGATAATTCTGGGCAAGCCCGAGGATAAAGCCGGAAAAGTGTTTGTGGATATGACCGGCGGCACAGAAGGGTCAAAGGAATTATTCGGCCGCCTGTCTCAGGCAGGCGTGGGCACTATTGTCTGTATGCATCTTTCCGAAGAGCATTTTGCCAAGGCAAAGCCTGAACATATCAATGTGGTTATTGCCGGGCATATCGCTTCCGATAATTTGGGGCTTAACCTTATATTAGACAATATAGAATCCGAAGAGAATTTAGATATATTATGTTGCTCAGGTTTTAAAAGAATAAGGCGTTAAATGGCTTTTGTTTCTGAAAAAATAATCGATGAGATTACCGGCCGCATCGATATCGTAGAGCTTATCTCAAGTTACATCCCTTTAAAACGCATAGGCAGAAACTATAAAGCGCTTTGCCCTTTTCATCACGAAAAGACAGCATCTTTTGTTATCAATCCTGACCGGCAGATATTTCATTGTTTCGGCTGTGGCGTAGGGGGTAACGCGTTCAGTTTTCTTATGCAGTATGAGCGGCTGTCTTTTCCGGAAGCTGTCGAGCTTTTAGCTAAAAAGGCGGGGGTGGAAATTCCCCAAGAGTCCGGTAGCAGGCTTGATAAATCAGCCGGGGAAAGCACCCAGCTCTATAAGGTTAATGAATTAGCGGCAGATTTTTACGTTAGTTTTTTGAACACTAAAGAATCTGTTTACGCGCTTGATTACCTGCAAAAAAGGGGAATAAGCGAAGAAACTGTGCTTAAGTTTAAACTTGGGATGGCACCGGATAAATGGGACGCCCTGCTTAATTTTTTGCGCGGCAAGAATGTCCCTTTGGGTTTAATTGAAAAAGCCGGATTGGTTATCGCAAAAGAGAGCGGTGGGTATTATGAC
>CAKKQA010000137.1 GCA_919901925.1 Omnitrophica bacterium GWA2_41_15
AAAGTTGATTTAGCAAGCGGCGCGGTAAATTATACTTACGATAAATTAAATCAGCTGACGCGGGAGGCAGGGACAGTGGCAGGAAAATCCGTTTCCGGAAGTTATGGATATGATAATGCCGGAAACCGTTTAACCTTGACCGAAGACGCGGGCCCGGGGAGCTATTCTTATAATGAACTCAATCAGCTTATTCAGATTGCCGACGGATTGCAAAAGTTGATACAGGTAAAAGGAACGGTTAGCGACGTAAATCCAGTAAGCGTTAAGGTGAATGGGATAATTGCCGCGATTGTCTCGGGCCAGTTTAACGCGGATAATGTCCCGTTGTCGCCGGGAGCGAACACGTTGAAAGCGGAAGCGATTGATGCCGCGGGAAATGTTAACACGCATCAAATAAACGTAACCTATAACGCGAAGTCAGCGGTAAATTATACTTATGACAAAAACGGAAACCTCTCGCGGAGAAAAACCAGCACAGCCGTCGAGGATTACGCCTACGATTTCGAAAATCGGCTGAAAACTTATGCAACAGGCGGGCAAAATGCTTCCTATGTTTACAACGGCCAAGGGCAAAGGGTATCTAAAACCGTCAACGGCACTACCACAAAATATTACTATGACGGCGATGAACTTGTCCTCGAGAAAACCGGGGTGGAAAGCATTTGCTACATCCACGGCCCGCGGATAGACGAGATAATCACGGATTCGCGGGGGTATTGTTATCAGGTTGACGGCTTAGGGAGCGTGGTTAATCTCACTGACTCAAGCGGCGCGAAAGTCAACGCCTATGACTATAAAGCTTTCGGCGGCATCCGTTCGCAGAGCGGGACGGTTTCCAATAACTGGCTATACACCGGCCGCCAATACGACCCCGAAACCAACCTTTATTTTTACCGCAATCGGTATTATGATGCAAGAGTCGGCCGCTTTATCACCAGAGACCCCATAGGCATCTCCGGCGGGCTGAATTTGTATGGGTATGCAGGGAATGAGCCGATAAGCTATATAGACCCTTTCGGGTTAGATACTTATTATATCAATAACGAATTCTTTAGTTCCGATCCTACTGATAGTTTTATATCGCATAGTTTTGTTGCAACTACAGATGTCAATCCTATTACGGGCAGAGAGATTGTAACGGATACTTATAGTTGGACAGACGAGAATGGAGGTTCTTGGCATCATAATGTTGAGAGAGATAAAATAGGTGCGCAAAACGCAATAGATAATGCTATAGGCATAGCCTGGTATGGCGGTGAATTTTTAGATTATTATCTAGCAAGTCAATACGAAAATTTAACAGGCACTACAGGAAGGTATAATCTATTTCTTAATAATTGTAAAGAGAATGCGGGCAGGCTTCTGGAAAACGCAATAAGTCAAATGGAATCAGAGCGGAAATGAGGAGGGAAAGGATGAATTTCATGCTTGGGATTACGGTTTCTGTTTTGAGTATAGCGGTTTGTTTATATCTTTTTATTTTATATTATTCTCCGCAGGGATATTATAGTTTGCAAGGAGTGGGTTGGATTTTAGGAGTCTTGGGTTTTCCCGCTACACTATTATATTTTGTAGTATATTGGTTTAAATTGAGCAAAAGTATTCTTTCAGACATTATTTGGATAAGCTTCTTTTATTTATTGCAATACCAGTTGTTAGCTATTTATATATATAGGTTGTGTAAAACTAATGTAATAAGTCAAAAAGCTTCTTTTAGGATAAGCGCTTTATTAATTATTATAATATTAATTGTTATGGTTGTGTATAAGATAGCGTTCAGACCTCAACTTTAGCAACCGGAAAAGGAAAAAAGGGGTCACCCATTGAGATGGTAGTCAAGGGAAAAAAGACCTCTTACTACAAGGCGTATCCTTGAGAACGGTTTTTAAAAAACAGTTTTTCCTGTAAAGCTAAAAAATATATCCAGACGATATTCGTTATCGTAAGACGCG
>CAKKQA010000138.1 GCA_919901925.1 Omnitrophica bacterium GWA2_41_15
GAGGATATGGGCCAGCTTTTACCTTTGCCGACGAGGATATTGATTTCTATCTCAGGGGCTTTGCGTTTGTACTGGTGGCTTATCTTATTTTTTATCATCGCGGCAGTTTTCTTTATCCATAGGTTATATAAGAGTAAGCACGGCAGGTTATTCTGGGATAGCGCCAGGCTTAAAATCATCGTGTTGGGAGAGGTAACATTAAAAACCGAAATCAGCCGCCTGACGCGCACGCTATCTTTATTGATTTCAGGCGGCCAGCCGATAGTTTCCGCTCTTGAAATTGCTACTTCTGTCATTGGCAATGAAGCCATAAAAATAGAATTGAAAGGTTTTAAAGAACAGATCTTGGCAGGAGAAAGCTTTTCTAAGTCTTTAAGCGGTTCGAAGCTGTTCCCGGTGTTTGTGAATAATATAATCTCTGTGGGCGAAGAATCAGGGAGGCTGGATAAGGCCCTGTCGCGCGTTGCCGAAGATTACCAGAAAGATGTAGATAACACTTTAAAGGCATTAACGCGGCTTGTTGAGCCGGTGATAATATTGGTTATGGGTTTGATCGTCGGATTCATCGTCTTGGCAATGCTTTTGCCGATTTTTCAGATAAATCTTATGGTTAAATAGTTAACCAGTTAACCAGTTAGCCAGTTGGCCAGTTGGCCAGTTAGCCGGTTGGCCAGTTAGGAGAGTAAAATGAGTATAAAAAGATTTGAGGATGTGGAGGCCTGGAAGGAATCCAGAAAATTAGTAAATATTGTTTATGATTTAACGGAAAGAGGTTTGCTTAAGAAAGATTTTGGTTTAAAGGAGCAATTGCAAAGATCGGCAGTATCTTGTATGTCAAATATAGCTGAAGGTTTCGATAGTGGATCTAACCAGCATTTTATCCAATATCTTTTGTATACACGTCGTTCGTCTTCAGAAGTGCAGTCGATAGCGTATGTTGCTTTAGATAGAAAGTACATTTCTGAAAATGAATTTAAGAATTTATATGAAGAAGCAGTTTTGGTTGGTAAGTTGGCAAACGGTTTTATTAGTTATTTAAGAAATAGTGGTAACCGGCAAACCGGAAAACTAGCAAACTGGCAAACTAAAAAAGGCTTTACACTTATCGAATTGATGTTAGTCGTCATCATCATCGGCGTGCTTGCGGCGATGGTTATGCCGCGTTTGGTTGGCCGTTCCGAACAGGCGCGTATTGCCGCGGCAAAGGCAGACATTAACGCTAATATCGCCTTAGCCTTGGATATGTTCGAGATGGATAACAGCCGCTTCCCGAAGACGGAAGAAGGCCTTGGCGCGCTGCGCTCAAACCCCGGCTCGCTTACAACTTGGAATGGGCCGTACTTGAAAAAAAAAGCATTTGATCCCTGGGGAAGGCCGTATGAGTACAGTTTAGGCGCCACAGGCAAGGATTATCGATTGTGGTCAAGGGGCCCTCTTGAACTCAAGAGTGACGACGATATCTCTAATGACGACAGCGAAAAGTAAGGCAGTCACATTTATTGAGTTACTTGTTGTTATAGCTATTATCGCTTGTGCCTCGGCAGTTTTAACCCCGCAGTTTAAAAATACTTTTGTTAATATTGAGTTAGAAAATTTTGCCAGGGATATTTATTATTTTAGCCGCTATTTACAATCCAGCGCGGTTACCAAGAGAGAGATTTATTGTTTGGGTTTATACGGCGGCCAAATAAAGGGGTTTTACGCGCAGGGGGGCGGGTTAAAGCCTCTGGAGGTACGCTTTGGCAGAATGTTTAAGATTCCCCGAGGCGTTATTGTTTCGTCCGATAAGCCTAAGATTTATTTTTATCCTGACGCAACGTGCGATGACGCCAAAATCACTTTCACTAATGGGAGTAAAAAGCAAATTGAGCTTTCGATTAAGGGCGCTTCAGCGGATATCAAAATTGAATAGGTATTTAACTGCCGGCAGCTTGAGGCCATTGCGAGTAGGGACAGCACAGTGTGCTGTCCCTACAAAGATTGGCGGCGAAGCCTTTAAAAACGAGATTGCTTCGTCACGGATATGCCAAACAAGGGTTCCGCGCAATGACGAACTTGGCTTTACCCTTATAGAAGTGCTGATAACGGTTGCGGTTGTTTCTACTGCTGTCGTATTTATCTTGCGTTCATTCACTACTTTATTCGCTGCCACTAAATTCAGCCAGGATATGACTTTTGCTTGTTTTCTCGCGGAGGATAAACTGGGAGAAATCGAACTAAGATATAAAGATCCTTCCGTAAGCCCTCTTGAGATTGAGGGCACGCAGGATATAGGGACAAGGCATTTTAGCTGGCGCTATCAGGCAGTTGATCCGGGACTGACGAATTTGAAAAGGATAGATTTTGAATGTTTATGGAAAGAAAACGCAAAAGAGAAAGAACATTCTTTGGATTTGTCAGCGTATCTTGCTTCGAGTTGAAAAACAGGGGTTTCACTTTAACCGAAGTCCTTATCGCGGCAGCAATTTTTTCTCTTATAGGGCTTACCTTATATTCGGCTTTTCAAACAGGCTTTACCAGCTACAACAGGATTAATAACAGCCTCGATGCCTATCAAAAAGCCCGCATAGTTTTAAGCAGGATGGAGCTTGATTTAAAGAACGCGTTTGCTTATTCAAAGGACGATTCTATGTTTCATGGGGTTGATAATGAGCTTGATTTTATGAGCGTATTGGATT
>CAKKQA010000139.1 GCA_919901925.1 Omnitrophica bacterium GWA2_41_15
ACACAAGCGGCTTTTCAGACTCCCCTTACCGCGATGACCTTAGCGGTATCTGGTCCAGCAATATGATAGAAGGTTATACCGCCCCGCATGAAGCAGGCCACGAGATGGGGCTTGATGATAGATATGAAGACCCTGTTGAGGGCGGGCCAAGCAGGCCTTTGCCCGGCCATGAAAATGATTTATTAGGCGGTAACGGGACGCATGAGCAGTTACGCAATCTTAAGATTGTGGTAACCTCTCCTACAGGAGAGGTGCTTGTAGACAATTTAAGGACGATACTTCACGGAAGGCTGGTGCATTGCGAAACACAGTGTTGCGGGCCAACGCGTATACCCGGCGGCGCGCGCCCTGAAACGCGTCAGCTTACTATGGATGCATCCGGGCGCCATCCCGAAGATGGCGAGACAGCCTCGGTTTCAACGGAGCCGGCGGCTAAAACAACCGGCGCCCAGCGAGCAGGGCCATCTTCTGAACACGCGAAACCTTCTGAACAAACAAGGCCTCAAACTCCGGATTCAAGTATTCCGGCCACTACTGAAACAATCCAATACAAGCAAGTAAAGGTTAATGACGTTACAAGTGATACAGGAGTCCTGATTAAAGATACGCCTACGGGTTCTCGAGTGGACATTTCATCGTTACCCACGGGTAAGGGAGCGAATTTCAGAAAATGGGAGGTTGATAAGATAGCGTTGGATTTTGACGGCGAGCGGGTAAGGCCTGTTAAGTGCGATAATTTTTACGTTGTAAAGGAATCAGCGCTTAAAGGCCCGGCCACAGCTGTGTTTGTGGCGCTGGGTTCTCAATATAAAGGATACGCGGATAAGGCCGGATCCGGAGAGGTATGCCCTATAACAGGAGAGAAAAAAGCAGGCAGTGATGTGGAAGAGAATAAGCTATCCGAAGGGATTAACAGGGCGGGCATAGCAGCGGGCCTTGGGCTTATAGTTTCTCAAGCCAGGGGCCAGATCACCGGCAAGAAATGCGCCTTTGAGTTAAATAAAGAGCAATCTCAAAAGTTGAAGGACAAAAAAGGCAAAGCAAAGATAAATCTTATAAATGAAGATGATAATCTGCAGGAAACAATTGACTTGCCTCTTAAGTAGGTTACGCGGCTACTACCTACCTTTATGAAAATATTCACCTTGATCTTTATTTTAAAACATCTTGTAAAAGGGGTCACGCCTATTTATTGATTTAAAATAATATTTGTAAGTTCGGGATAGGAATAGATAAGGATAAAATAGGTGACCCCGTTCCGACATTATGCAAAAAACGAAAAAGGTTAGTCTTTTTCTCATTTTGTTTATATCAATTTTTACAAAAGCATTAGCAGGGGGAACTACTTACTTTGGCATAGAGATCATTGGAGACGTAGAATTTATTGTTCAAGTCAGCGGGGCGCTTGAAGTTATCGAAGCCAAGGCTCCGCAAGAGTTTAGCCTTATCAAACAGTATATCGGGAGGATTCGGCAAGGCGAGCGCGATGAGATGGATGCGCATAATATTCCGCTAACGCTTACGCTTAATGATACAACAGTTTTTTACTCATCAACATGGTGCGCAGGGTCGATCGCGCATGATGCCTATCATTCGAAATTGCACAACGATTATAAAGAATCCCATGGAGAGCCTGTCCCCGATAATGCATGGACAATGTTGGCAGCAGAGAAAAAAAGCCTGAAGTATCAGATAGAGGTAATGAGAAAAATAAACGCGCCGCCCGAAGAAATAAAGGAGGCGGAATTAATAGATCTGACAAAACTATCGGCGCGGGAAGTTATTTATTCCGGCATTGATATTATCGGAGACGAGAAGTTTATTGCTCAGGTCAGCAAGGCGCTGGGAGTTGTTGAGGCTCTGTCCCCGCAAGATTTTAGTTTTATCAAGCGGTATATCGGAAAAATTGAGCAAAGTGAACGCAGCGGAATGGTTTCAGATGACATTCCACCAAAGTTTAAGCTTGCTGATAGGACGGCTTTTCATTCGGTGACATGGTGCGCGGGTTCGATCGCGCATGATGCCTACCACTCGAAATTATACGACGATTATAAAAAGGTTCATGGAGCGCCCGGCCACGACAGTAACTGGACCCTGCAGAAAGAAGAAAAAGAATGCCTGAAGTATTAAATAGAGGTAATGAAAAAAATAAAAGCGCCGCCTAAAGAAGTATGGTATTTAGAGTCAAAAGACGGCACTCATTATGATGTGGATAAGGACGGAGATTATGATCAGGATGATTATAATAAAATAAACTGGTAAACACGAACGAGCTATAATAAGAGAATAAGGAGAGTTGCTATGAGTAAAGTTAAGGGTTTAGGCTTGGCAATCGTTGTTATGTTGTTTTGTTTAGGTGTCGCTTTTGCCCAGGATTCCGGAGAGAATAAGGAGCCTACGGCAGAGGAGAAGGCGAATGAAAAACAAATGGAAAGAGAACGCATGGGGTCTATGGCGATGCAGATGATGGGTTCGATGCAGAAGCAGATGGCGCCTACTGACGACGGAGGAGTTATTATCATGGTGGGCAACAAGCTCTTGAAATACGACAAGGACCTTAATCTTGTAAAACAAGCCGATTTAAATACAGGTGTTGAATTAAAAATGGATTCCGGCTCTATCCAGGAAATAATGAAAAGCATGAAAGGCAAATACGGCAAGCATAGTAAGATGCCCCAGGAATAATTTTTTATTTCCTTTGACAAGCACAGGAACTATGGTATACTACAGAGGTAGTAAAAAGATTAGAAGTCTTATGAACCGCAGGAATTAGGAATGTCTAACCTGGCGGTTTTTTTTTAGGTATCATTGTTTGCCCTGTTAGAAATCTAGGAAAATCTATACGGTAAAGGTGATGCGGATTTCTAATGGGTTGCTATAATTTTTAAAAAAGGAGGTAGCAAACAATGGTAAAAGGATCAGTAAAGTGGTTCAGTGATCAAAAAGGTTATGGATTCATAACACCTGAAAATGGCAAGGATGTTTTTGTGCATCATTCGTCAATTCAAGGTGATGGATACAAGTCTTTAGCAGATGGCCAGCAAGTTGAGTTTGAAATTACGCAAGGCCCTAAAGGCGAACAGGCGACTAACGTCGTCAAGTTATAACCTTAATAACTAAAATGGGGCCCGGCACTTATAATGCTGGGCCCTATTTTTTCACCTATCCGAAAGTATAAATAATGAAAATAGCTTTTATCGAGCCCCGCGCCTGCGAGGCAAATATTTACAGCAAAATATACATGCCTCTTTTGGGGCCTGTTTATTTGGGGACTATCCTTAAGAACAGAGGCCATGAGGTCAGTATATATAACGAAAATATCCTTATGCCTGATTATTCGGCTTTAGACGCTGACCTCATCTGTATTACTGCTTTAACGTCAACAGTTAAGCGCGGATATGAGATAGCAAAAAAATTTCCCAGAGAAAATGTGATTATGGGCGGCGTTCATGTCAGCCTTTTGCCGGAAGAGGCGCTTGAATATGCCAGGCAGGTTGTGGTGGGAGAAGCGGAAGAGGTTATTATTGATGTTGTCGAAGGCCGCAGGCAAGAGCCAATCGTCCAGGGCAAGGCCGTAGAAGACCTCGATGTTTTGCCAAACCCGGATTTTTCTTTGATCAAAGGGTACCGGATGTCGTCTTCGATTGTGCCTATCTCTACGTCTAGGGGGTGCCCTTTTGATTGTAGTTTTTGTTCTGTCACTAAATTATTCGGCCGCAAATATCGTTTTCGCAGCGCTGAGAATATCATCGCGGAGTTAAAATCCAGGGATGCAAGAGCATTTTTCTTTTGCGACGATAACTTTACGGCACACCCCAAACGCACGAGGGAATTATTAAGCCTGATGTTAAAGGATAAATTCAAAAATTGGGCCTGTCAGGTGCGTTGTGACGCCGCCAAGGACAAGGAGCTTTTAGGCCTGATGGCCAAGGCAGGTTGTAGTGTCGTCTGTGTGGGTTTTGAGTCGGTCAACCCCAAGGCGCTCGAGGCTTACCAAAAGAAGCAGACTCTTGCGGATATCGTGGAGGCCATCCGTTCTTTCCATAAAAGTAAAATCAAAATTCACGGCATGTTTGTTTTGGGAGGTGAGCATGACAGCAAGGCTTCCATATGGGAGACTTTAAGGTTTGCTCTCAAAGAGAAGATGGATACCATCCAGATGATGATCTTGACCCCTCTTCCTGGGACAAAAGTTTATGATGAACTGCATGCTCAAAAGCGGATATTCACCCGGGATTGGAATCTTTATGACGGCCAGCATATTGTTTTTAAACCGAAACTATTATCGGCCCGGGACTTACAGCTCAATATCATCAAAGCCTATGGCAAATTCTATTCTCTCTACAGGTCAATTTTTTTGCTTCTTAAACTGCGTTTACGAAGCGCGATGTTTCGCTTCATGGGTTATTTGATTCTAAAAGAGTGGATACGGCATAATCATCGCATGCCGTGGTTGCTTGAAATTTCATCATCAACAGGAAGGACCTAATATGAAGAAAGTTAAGACGTCGTATAAGGGCAGGGTGTGTAAATTCCCGCATTGCAGGATTATTTTGAGTATCTATAACCACGATCGTTTTTGTTACCTGCACCAGGATAAAATAGGCGATATGCAGGTAGTTTTAAAAACGGCAAAAATGTAAGAATTATAGATAATCTATTTGCAAGATTTTGGTTTGTATGATATAAAGAGTAAGTGTTTAGCATCTCGGAACACGGTATAAATCCGTGGCGGACCCACCGCTGTAATCGGGATGATGCGCAAGATGCAGCTAGTAGTTGGCCACTTTTGACTATGGTTAGAGGGAAGGCGAGAGAGCGTATCAGAAATAAGCCCGTAAGCCAGAAGACCTGCTAAATACTATAAAAAACTTAATCCGAAGGCAAAGGATTTTGGCGAAGCAGTATGCTTTGCTGAAATCCTTTTTTATTGAGCGCATTTTAAAAACAAAATAAGGAGGAAGCATGGTTAAAAATAAAAAAACCGGCATGAATGAAACAAAGAAAAACAGAAATGATGTTATCGCAAGCAGGAAAACCTGCAGAACCGATGGGATAGGCCTGTCACATTACATTCTCGTAGATAAAAAATCCAAGTAAGTAAATTCTAAAATATCCGTTATGTCTATTAACGCAATTCCTTCGAGGGGACGTTTTGTCAATTCTGGCAGTGGGCCGGCATTACAGCCGGTTGATATAGGGCACTCTACCTATATGGGGCTTGTGGATGCCGATACCGCGTTTTGGTCGTTGGTTAGGCGCGATAAGCTGGGCGTAATTTTGCATGACAGCGCGTGGCTTAAATCTTACTATAAAAAAAGAGAAAGCTTCCGCAAGGAAATGGAGATGCTACGGTTTGGGTTAAAGCCGTCCGCTGTATATTTTAATATTACTGAAAGATGCAATCTTAATTGCCGCTATTGCTATATACCTGAAAATATGCGCCGTAAGGGCAAGCATATGTCAGAAGAGAAGGTGATTAACGCCCTGCAATTATTGAAAGCGTATTTTAAAAAAACTTCTGGTACTGCTTTATTGCCTAAGGTGATCTTTCATGGAGCCGAACCGTTATTAAACAAAAAGGCGTTGTTTAACGGTATTGAAAAGTTCAGCAAAGATTTTACGTTTGGGATACAAACAAACACTCTTCTGCTGGATGCCGAAGCAGTTTCATTTTTTAAATCCAGGAAAGTAAGTATTGGTATCTCATTGGATGGCCCCACGGGAAAAATAGTAAATAGGACCAGGGCAAGTTGGGCCGGAGAAGGAGTGTTCCGGCAAGTTAATCGGGCTATGGAACTGCTTAAAGGATATGATGCCTGGAGCGTTATATGTACAATTACAACGGAAAACATGCAGTCGCTTGCGCGCATGGTTAGTTATTTGCATGATAATGAAGTCCCAAATTGCCTTTTGAATGTTGTTCGATGTACCTTGCCTTCAGCCCGTAAGATTAAGCCTGATGATTCCATCGCCGCAAGGTATTTTATTGATGCTTTGGAAAAGAGTTACCGGTTATACAAGAAAAGCGGGCGTAAACTGGTAGTGGCTAATTTTGCCAATATATTGATTAGCATACTTGCTCCTACAGCCAGAAGGTTAATGTGCGATATTTCGCCCTGCGGGGGAGGCAGAAGCTTTTTCGCGCTGGCGCCCAGCGGAGATATATTTCCTTGCAGTGAATTCATTGGCTTGAAACATTTTAGAGGCGGGAATATCTTTAAGAATGGCATAAATAATATTTTGGCAAGCAATGCCTTTAAACTTGTTACGGGAAGAAAAGTAGAGGATATTGAACCGTGCCGGCGTTGCGCTATTCGGCATTTTTGCGGTTCACCTTGTCCTGCCGAGGCTTATGAGATGAATGGCGGAATGGATAAAACAGGCGCTTTCTGTGAGTTTTACGAAGAACAAGTCCGCTTTGCTTTTCGTGTTATTGCTGATGGTAAGCAAGATGCTTTCCTCTGGGATGGCTGGGATAAAGGCACCAAAGAGACTTTTATAATTCCCGGGACACGTACATAAGAACAAAATAGTTTAACGGCTATTGACTATACTGAATAATAGGGGTCACCCATTGAGATGGTAGTCAAGGGAAAAAAGACCTCTTGCTACAAGGCGTATCCTTGAAACGGTTTTTTAAAAACAGTTTTCCTGTAAAGCTAAAAAATATATCCAGACGATATTCGTTATCGTAAGACGCG
>CAKKQA010000140.1 GCA_919901925.1 Omnitrophica bacterium GWA2_41_15
GGTTGTATTAGTTCATCGCCGTGATTGCCTGCGGGCAAGCAAAATCTTGCAGGAAAGAATATTAAGGAATGAAAAAATAGAGATTCTTTGGAATACAGTCCCTTTGGAGATTAAGGGCGAAGGGGCAGTTAAAACAATTACAGTAAAGAATAACGCAAGCGCGGAAATCAAAGATATCCCTTGCGATGGGGTATTTATTTTTGTGGGCATACAGCCGAATACAGATTATTTGAACGGATTGGTTAAACTGGATGAAAACGGTTTTGTTATCACATCTGAAGAGATGGCTAGTTCTTGTGAAGGAATATTTGCGGCAGGCGATTGCCGCAGGAAAGTCTTAACCCAGGTCATTACCGCATGCGCTGATGGCGCGACAGCGGCCTTTTGCGCGGACAGGTATTTGCAGACCCGTTAAGTTGAGGGTTAAGTGATAAGGGTTAAGGGTTAAGAAAAAAAGAAATGAAGTAAAAAAGGAAAAGAAAAATGAAAAAAACTGAAAAATAATCTTTTTGTTTTTTATCTTTTCCTTATCACTTAACCCTTTACCCTTAACCCTTACTTTGTTAACTTAGAAAAGGCGTGTGAAATGAAAAAGACATTTAGTAGCAATAAGAAGCTAATTGATTGGATTAGCAAGATGGCACGGATGTGCCAGCCGGATAGAGTTGTCTGGATAGACGGCTCTGATGAACAAAAGCTGACTTTAGAGAAACAATCTTTGGCGGAAGGCGAAATTATGCGGCTTAATCAGGAAAAGCTTCCCGGTTGTTTTCTGCACCGCACAGCCCCGGATGACGTCGCCCGCACAGAGCATCTTACTTTTATATGTACCCGTAAAAAGCCTGATGCCGGCCCGACTAATAACTGGATGAGCCCGTCTTGCGCCTATAATAAAGCGAGAGAAATTTTTAAAGGAGCGATGAAAGGAAGAACGATGTATGTCATTCCTTTTTCTATGGGGCCTGTGGGTTCATCGTTTTCTAAAATCGGCATCGAGCTTACGGATTCGAAATACGTTGTTTTAAACATGATGATCATGACTCGTGTGGGGGATCATGTTTTGAAGGCTCTCGGTAAAGACGGCGATTTTACCAAATGCCTTCATTCTAAAGCCCAGTTGGATATAAAGAAACGGCTTATCCTGCATTTTCCCGAGGACAATACTATATGGAGCGTTGGTTCCGGTTACGGAGGCAATGTGCTTTTAGGCAAAAAATGTTTGTCTTTGCGTGTTGCCAGCTTTATCGCCCGCAAAGAACAATGGCTTGCCGAGCACATGTTGATTATGGGGATAGAAGGGCCTAACGGCCATATCGAATATATCGCCGCGGCTTTTCCCAGCGCCTGCGGAAAGACAAATCTGGCTATGTTGATTCCGCCAGAAGGGCTTAAGGCCAAAGGTTATAGGATATGGACAGTAGGCGATGATATCGCCTGGATGAGGATTGATACTGATGGCAGGCTTTGGGCGATTAATCCTGAAACAGGATTTTTCGGCGTTGCCCCGGGTACAAATTCCAAGACTAACCCTAATATGGTTGAAACTATCAGGAAAAACACCATTTACACTAATGTGCTTTTAAAACCTGATGGGACAGTTTGGTGGGAAGGCGCTGACGGCGAGGCTCCTCTCGAGGGGATTGATTGGCGAGGGCAGCCATGGAGAAAAGGGATAAAGGATTCAGAAGGCAATCCGGTTAAAGGCGCGCACCCTAACAGCCGTTTTACCACGCCGATTACAAATTGCCCTTCGGCATCGTTTAGGTTGGATCAGCCGCATGGCGTGCCGATTTCCGCGATTATTTTCGGAGGAAAGAGGCAGCATCTGGCGCCGTTAGTTTACGAGGCATTTAACTGGCAGCACGGCGTTTTTGCCGGCGCGTCTATGGCTTCAGAGTTAACCGCGGCCCAGATGGGAAAATTAGGGCAGGTGCGCCGGGACCCGATGGCGATGATTCCGTTTTGTGGATACAATATGGGGGATTATTTTCGCCATTGGCTGAACATGGGCAAGAAAATGGCTAAGCCTCCGAAAATTTTTTACGTTAATTGGTTTAGGACTGACGAAGACGGCAAATTCCTTTGGCCCGGTTACGGAGAGAACCTTAGGGTTTTGGAATGGATATTGGATAGGTGCAACCATAAGGTCCAGGCGCAAAAAACGCCGATAGGATATGTTCCGATGAGAAGTAACATAGATATGACCGGCCTGCCTTTGCCTGAAGGAGTTTTAGATAAACTCTTGGCGATAGATATCAAGGAGTGGCAGAAAGAGCTGGTGGGGATAAAAGAATTCTTTAAGCTGTTTAAGAAAGGCCTGCCTGAAGAATTGTGGCAGGAATATGACGATTTGTTAGCGAGGTTGAAAGCTAATAGTTGACAATAAGTAGGGGTAGGATAGAAAAACAGGTTAAGTGGTAAGGGTAAAGGGTTAAGAAAAGTAATTAGAAACTAGATAAAGAATAGAAATAGAAAGAACGTGTCATTGCGAGGAGCTATTGTCAGGACGTGGCGACGAAGCAATCTTTAAAGATTGCTTCGCTCCCTTCGGTCGCTCGCAATGACACTCGTCGGTGACTTCCAAGGGCTGAACTGTTACAAAAGTAATAGCTGACAATAAGTAGGGGTAGGATAGAAAAACAGGTTAAGTGGTAAGGGTAAAGGGTTAAGAGTAGAAAGCAAATAAATAAATCGAAATAGAAAAAACGTGTCATTGCGAGGAGCTTTCGTCTGGACGCGGCGACGAAGCAATCTCGTACTTAAAAGCGAGATTGCTTCGTCGCATCGTGTTAGTGAAAGCTCCTCGCAATGACGATATTTCTACGATTTTTTCTGTTAATACTATAATAAATGTTTAATAAAATAACAATCTCCACAGATTTTAAAGGCTTGAAGCTTTTTAAGCGCGGCAAGGTCCGGGATGTTTATGATTTGGGCGATAAGCTTTTGATTGTTTCTACTGACAGGCTTTCTGCTTTTGACGTGGTCTTGCCCACGCCTATTCCTTATAAGGGCAGTGTGCTTACGCAAATTTCCCGTTTCTGGTTTGATTTCACTAAAGATGTCATTAATAATCACCTATTATCGGCTGATATCGATAATTTTCCCGCTGAAATCAAGATATACAAAGAAGATCTTTGCGGCCGTTCCATGCTGGTAAAGAAAACCCGGCCTTTGACGATCGAATGTATTGTCAGAGGTTATTTATCCGGTTCGGGGTGGAAGGAATACCAAAAGGGCAATTCTGTCAGCGGTCATAAACTGCCGGCGAATTTGCAAGAGTCGCAAAAATTGCCGAAGCCGATTTTCACGCCTTCTACCAAAGCGGATAGCGGACATGATATTAACATAGACGAAGCGCAGGCAGAAAAGATAGTGGGGGATAAGGTGTTTGCCAAGGTCAAGGATGCCAGCCTGGCTATATATAGGAAAGCGTCTGAATACGCCTCGGGCAGGGGGATAATTATTGCCGATACCAAGTTTGAATTCGGCCTTTTAGGCAATGAAATTATCCTTATTGATGAAGCCCTTACTCCGGATTCTTCGCGTTTCTGGCCTATGGCGCGATACAAGCCCGGAGAGCCCCAGGCAAGTTTTGATAAGCAGTTTGTGCGGGATTATCTGGAAACATTGGATTGGGATAAGGCATATCCCGGCCCTGATCTTCCGGAGAAAATCGTGAAAAAGACCAGCGAGAAATATTTAGAGGCGTATAAAATTATCACCGGAAAAGATTTATAATGAAAAAATTATTATCCTTATCACTAATGGCTGGCATTAGCGCGGCTTTGCTGGTTTTTTTATTTAGTAAAATTCATTTTCAAAGCGTCATTAAGGTTATTGTTAAGGCTAACATTATATACTTCTTTTGGGCGTTTATTTCCATGGGCGTAATATATGTGGTTTGCCTTTACCGTTGGAAGATGCTTCTTGACGCGCAAGATATAAAAGTCCCTTTTAAAAGGGTATTAAGGGCTTTTTCGGGCGGGATTTTTTTTAGTTTGTTTCCGGCTTCAATAGTAGGCGGAGACGTGGCCAGAAGCGTTGATTTAGGCATGCATACTAAACGCCACGAAATGGTTGTTGCCACTGTGTTGCTTGATCGCTTAAGCGGTTTTGTGGGATTGGTAATTGTGGCGATAGCTTCTTTGGCGTTTGGCGCCAGGTTTATTGACGAAAAGGTGATATATTATGCGGATTTCTTTTTATTGATTCTTTTAAGCGTAATCCTTGTGGTAATTTTTAGCGAAAAAGTAAACAAGCGGCTTAACCGCCGCGAGCATAAGAAGGGGAGCATCAAAGATATCATAAGGAGCCTGCATTCGGAACTTTATTTTTTCCGCTCCAAGCCGTTAGTATTAGTGTTGAATGTTTTTTATTCCATAATTATCCAGGCTGGATCCAGCCTTACCACATATTTTATACTATTGTGTTTGAATTCCGGCATAAAGATTTATTATCCTTTCATTATTAACCCCATAGTTACAGTTATTTCTATGCTGCCCTCCATCGGCGGGCTTGGCCCCCGTGATTTATCAAGTGTATCTTTCTATACCAAGGTTGGCCTGACTAAGGATGTAGCCCTCGCCCAGAGCCTGCTAAGTTTCGCGCTGATAGTCGTTGTAGGCCTTATCGGAGGGATAATATATGTCTTTACACTTCATCATCGACGGTTACAACCTGATAAAGCAGACAACGGCATTAAATAAGGTAAACTTCAAAGATTCCCGCGAGGCGTTAATCAGGTTTTTAACCGTACACACCCCCCAAGGAAGCAAAAATAATACAATCACAATTGTTTTTGACGGCTGGCAAGGAAATTTTTACTATAGGGCTGATTCCTGTATACAAATTATATTTAGCAATGATAGGAGCGCCGATGAAATAATAAAACAGCTGGTGGAGAGGACGGATAATGTAAAAAATACTATAGTAGTGACGAATGACAGGGAGGTCCAGTTTTACGCCAAACAGGCAGGGGCAAAGATTGAGGCGGTAGAAGATTTTGTTTCACGAGGCGCCCCGAAAGAAAATAAGGCGC
>CAKKQA010000141.1 GCA_919901925.1 Omnitrophica bacterium GWA2_41_15
AAATCTTCGTAGGTCTTCATTTTCCCTTCTCTGACCCTTTCATAATAGGAAAGGTCGAGGAATAAAAGCATGAAAACGCCTGTTTCAGCGTCGAGGCCCATAAGGGCGATCATCCCAACCCATACCGCGATAGAAATGTTATAATGCAGGATATACAAAAACCATATCGCCCCAATCAATGAAAACGGGACCGCCAGCATAACTATCCCCGCCTTAACCGGAGATTTGGTATTCATATAAAGCAAAATGAATATAAGGAATATCGTAATCGGAATTACTAATTTCAGCCTTTCTCTTACCCTCAACATATTTTCATACTGGCCGCTCCACTGCAGGGAATAGCCCGTTGGTAAATCAAGCTTTTGCTGGACGATTTTCTTTGCCTCGGCAACATAACTGCCTACATCGCGGCCGGCGATATCAACGTAAACATAACCTGCTAACATGGCGTTTTCATCCCTAAGCATTGCCGGGCCGGATACCAGCCGGATATCAGCCAATTGTCCAAGCGGTATCTGCGCGCCGGACATCGCCGGGACTAAAACCCGGCGCAGTTTATCCACATCATCGCGCAGTTCGCGGGCGTAACGGACGTTTACGGTATAGCGCTCTCTGCCCTCAACGGTGGTTGTTACAGGCTCTCCGCCTATGGCGGACATAATCACCATCTCTACTTCTTTGATGGAAAGGCCATATCTGGCAATCTGGTCGCGCTTGATATCAAAATCCACAAAATACCCGCCGGTAACCCGCTCGGCGTAAATACTGCGGGTGCCTTTTACGTCTTTAAGAATTGTCTCTATGCGCGTGCCGATCTTTTCTATTTCTTTTAGATCCGCGCCGTAAACTTTTATCCCCACAGGCGTACGCACGCCTGTAGATAACATATCGATACGCGCTTTAATTGGCATTGTCCAGGCATTAGTCACGCCGGGGAATTTCAATTTGCGGTCTAATTCATTAACAATATCTTCCCAGCCGATATGATCATTCCATATTAGCCGAAATGGCTTCTGGAGAATTTCCGGGAAATCAGAATACCATTGCTTGACTTTGCGCCACTGGCTTTCCGGTTTGAGTACTATAGTCGTCTCTACCATGGAAAACGGCGCCGGGTCAGTGGATGTTTCCGCCCTGCCTGCCTTGCCAAAAACCCTTTCCACTTCGGGGACAGTCCTAATAATCTTATCCATCGTCTGGAGAAGTTTCTGGGCCTCTGTTACGGAAATCCCGGGGAGGGTTGTCGGCATATAAAGTATGGTGCCTTCATTTAACGGCGGCATAAATTCCGAACCAAGTTTAAAATAAACCGGGATAGTAACAAGTATCAATACTGCCGCCGCCAAAATGGTAAACTTACGGTATTTCAGCACAAACCTACAGGCCGGCTCATAAATCCTAAACAACACCCTGCTTACCGGATGCTTCTCCTCGGGATAGTATTTACCTACGGTGACAGCGTTAAAAATATTCGACAGCCATTTAGGCTTGAAAACTTTATAATCCATCCGCGTAAACAACATCCGCATTGCCGGGTCTAATGTTATAGCCAATATTGCCGCTATCGCCATAGCAAAGTTTTTGCTAAAAGCCAAAGGCTTAAACAACCTGCCTTCCTGATCAAGCAAAGTAAACACAGGCAAAAACGCCACCGCGATAACCAGAAGCGAGAAAAACACCGACGGGCCGACTTCTTTTAAAGCGTTTAGCCTTACCAAATGATAATCGCCTTTTCTGCCTCCGGCTTCCCATAATTGTAATTTTTTATAAGCATTCTCCACTTCCACTATCGCCCCGTCGACAAGCACGCCGATGGAAATCGCGATGCCGGAAAGGGACATTATATTGGAAGTTAATTTCAGGCCGTATAACGGTATAAATGATAAAAACACCGCGATAGGAATTGTTACTATGGGAATTACTGCCGACGGGAAATGCCACAAGAAAAGGAGAATGACAAAACTGACAATAATCATCTCCTCTATTAACTGATGTTTCAATGTTTCAATAGACCGTTTGATCAAATCAGAACGGTCATAAGTTGTAACGATCTCGACGCCCTTAGGCAGGGATGGCTTGACCTCGGCTATCTTTTCTTTTACCCGGTTTATAACATTTAAGGCATTCTCGCCGTAACGCATCACCACAATCCCGCCGACAGTATCGCCTTCGCCGTCTAAATCCGCGACGCCGCGGCGGATTTCCGGGCCTAAAACAACCTGCGCAACGCTTTTTACTAAAATCGGCGTGCCGTTAGCGTCATTACCCAGAGAAACATTCTCAATATCTTTTACTGATTTTGCATATCCCCGGCCTCTTACCATATATTCGGTGCCGGAAAACTCAACCAGCCTTCCGCCGGTGTCGTTATTTCCGTCACGGATAGAATCTATAACTTTAGCCAGTGGAATATTATATGCCAATAGAGCATTGGGATTAATATTGACCTGATATTGTTTCTGAAATCCTCCGATAGAAGCAACCTCGGCTACTCCGGGGACGCCTTGGAGCCAATAACGCAAATACCAATCCTGAAAAGTGCGCAATTGCGCCAGGTTGTTCTGGCCGGTCTTATCCACCAGCGCGTATTGGTAAACCCAGCCCACGCCTGTGGCGTCGGGCCCGATTTCCGTGCGCACCCCCTCGGGAAGTTTAGGGATGATTTTGCTTAAATATTCCAAAACGCGGCTGCGCGCCCAATAAATATCGGTGCCATCCTGAAAAATTATATAGACATAAGAGAACCCGAAATCAGAGAACCCGCGGATGGCCTTTACTTTCGGCGCACCGAGCATAGCAGTTACTATCGGATACGTGACCTGGTCTTCGATAATGTCAGGGCTCCTATCCCAGCGGGAGTAAATAATCACCTGCGTATCGGATAAATCCGGAATCGCGTCCAGCGGAATATTTTTGATACAGTAAACCGCGGCAACCATCGCTACTACAGTAAGGATGATTACGATGTATTTATTTTTCGCGGAGAATTCTATTATTTTTTCTATCATAACTTTCGGTCATTGCGGATTGTAGTGACAGCACAGTGTGCTGTCACTACAAAGGCACTTATACTTTCGGTCATTCAGACTGTGTCACATTAGATGTTGAAATTTTAAAGTGGATTCCCGCTTT
>CAKKQA010000142.1 GCA_919901925.1 Omnitrophica bacterium GWA2_41_15
GTAAGAAGCGCGCGCAGATAGCAGCTCAAAAAGGCGTGCCGGCGTTTATCATTTTTGGCGATAAATCATTGCAGGATATGGCGCTCATCAAGCCGGAGACTCCTATGGCATTCGCAACTGTTTTCGGAGTAGGCGAAATGAAATTACGCTTATATAGCGATATTTTTATAGAAGTGATAAAGCAATATAGATAATAGGGACAGCGCCTATTTAATACAGGAGTGTTAAATGATAGATAAAAAGCCCGGATCCACATGGAAGAGTTTTAAAGACAATTTTCCCTGGAAGGATATGCTTTTAGGTTTTTTAATCCCGAAGGTGTTTTTTCTTTATGGCGCGCGCCATGGTATGCCTTTTCTCTGGGGAGCTATCGCCGTAGCCTGGTGCGTTGGGGTATTTTATTTAAAACAGGTGAGGACTCACAAGGTGAATTTCTTTGCTATCTTTGCCGTGATTATGATTATGGCGCGCATAATCGTAGTGCTCGCCGGAAAAAGTCCCAAAATGTATTTATACGTACTGGCATTGGATAATTTTGTTGTGGGGATTATTTTTATGGCATCGCTTTTATTTAAGCGTTCGCTGATGGAGTTGTTCGCTGATTCTGTCAGCGCGCAGGCGCCGCAAGAGATTGTGCGCTCGGCGTATTATGGAAAAGCCTGGAGGATAGTTACTTTAGTATGGGCAACAACCTTTCTGCTGTTTGCGCTGGCGTTGGTGTTATTAAAAGCCTGTAATCTAAGAATTGTCGGCCTGATTGATATGCTCGCCAGTTGGCCGCTTCTGGTTGTTTTATTTCTTTTTACCATTAAATTCCCCGCTTGGTACTGGAAAAATAATATCTCATTAGCTTTTCCGGGACAGTCCTCGAAGATGAGCTGACGAGGTCCCCACAATTATATGAGCGTATACATATATTGCATTAGAGAAGATTATCGGCATCTGTCCTCAATAACCGGCCGGGAATTTGAGAATGAATGGTTTAAGTTGTCCAAAGATGGGATAGTCATCATAAAAGGGACAAATTAAAAAGGCTATGCCTGGGATGGATGCAGTCCGAAGTTTAAAATAAGGGATCTGTATATTGGCACCGGGGAGGCGGTCTTGAATTGGGAAACCGGCCAAAGCAAGACCTATTATGCCTCGTTAGTCCATGATGTGTTTTATCAGTTTGCTAAAGAGGTCCGTTCACTTGTTAAACGTAAAGAAGTGGATAGGGAATTTTATGGTATACTAAAGTGAGACGGATTTCGGTTTGCAAAGTTGTATTATGTTTTTGTGCGGTTATTCGGTTGGATATGGTGGTATGTGTAGGATAATAGAAGAAGAATTATAAAAACGGGATTGCTTCGTCGCCAGTCTTTGTAGTGACAGCACACTGTGCTGTCACTACAACTTGCAATGGTGTGTTTGGCGATTTTCGGGGACAGCCCTACAATTGAATATATGCAAAAACTTTCTCGTACTAAAATCGAGTTATTTTTAAACTGTCCACGTTGTTTTTGGCTGGATGTGAATAAAGGCGTCAAGCGGCCGCCGCCGGCACCGTATACGATCAATTCCGCGATAGACTTTCTCTTGAAGCAGGAATTTGATACTCACCGCGAAAATGGCACTGCCCATTACCTGATCAAAAAGTACAACATCGACGCTATTCCTTACAAATGCGAACAGATCAATGCCTGGAGGCATAATTTTACCGGTATTCAGTTTAAACATGAGCCTAGTGATTTTTTGGTTTTCGGCGCGGTTGATGATGTCTGGATAAATCCGGAGAATGAGTTAATCGTGGTGGATTATAAGTCTACCGGCGCTAAGGAATACAAAATCTACGACAGTTACAAGCGTCAAATGGAAGTTTATCAGTGGCTGCTTGCGCAAAACGGATATAAAGTCGCAAAGACCGGGTATTTCCTCTTTGCAAAAGTAAACAAAGATAGTGGCTTTGGCGAAGGAAAGCTTACTTTTGATTTGTCTATTGAGCCGCTGGAAGGAGATATTTCATGGGTTGAAGGCGCATTGCTCGACGCGCGAAAAGCGATGGAAGGCGTGCTCCCCGAGCCGAAGGCGGAGTGTTTGTATTGTCAGTTTGCGAAGAGTTCAAATGATGAAAAAAATTAAACTTATCATAGCTAAGGAAGGGTTGATTGTCATAGGGTTGGCTGTAGTGATATATCTTTTTATCTCTTTCGTCTTGCAGAAGGTGCCTGTCGCGTTGCCAAAATACAGGCTGGAATTCGCTAATGGAGAAATACATACTATCAAGATAAATCCGGAGATTCGTAACGACTACGATTACAAAAAGCTTTTAGAAGAAGCATACAACCCGCCGCCAAAATTCGTGGAGAGGCGGGTTAAAGAATTTATAAAAGCGGGAAATATCAAGTCCACCCTAAATAGTTCAAGATGTGTAAACCTTAACCTGGTCTATCTATCCAAGTTGTATAGCCGTTTTCTTGGCGTACCGTTTATCTTAAGGCTAGCTATTGTCTATATTATTTTGTTGTGTGTTCGATTCATCTTCTGGGCAATGAAAACATTGAGGAAGAAATAAGGAGAATATTAACATGGATGGAGCGCTCATGGTAAAACAATTTATCGCCGGAAGTTGTTATTCGTATATCTTAAGTTCTAATGGCGAGGCGTTGGTGATTGACCCGCACATAAGTTTATTAGATGAATACAGCGAATATCTGAAGAAAAATAAACTCACGCTTAAGTTTGTTGTGGATACACACACCCATGCCGATCATTTTTCTTTAGCCGCGGTGTTAAAGAAAAAATTCCAGGCGCAGGTGCTAATGTCTGAAAAAGCGGTTTCCAGCGTCGCGGATAGGCGGCTAAAGGATAACGAGCAGATTGTTGTTGGCGCAATCAGCATTAAGGCGCTCTATTCTCCGGGCCACACCGATGATTCTGTCAGCTTATACGTTGAGAATAAGTTGTTTACCGGCGATGTGCTTTTAATCGGTAGTGTCGGCCGCACTGATTTTCAGAACGGCTCTCCTGAATCAATGTTTGATACCCTGCAAAGATTTAAAACCCTTCCGGATGAAACCGCTGTGTTTCCCGGGCACGACTACCATGAAAAACACTCATCGACTATAGCCAAAGAGAAAGTAGAAAACCCATTCTTAAGGGAAATAGACAAAGAGGCGTTTGTCAAGAACATGCGCGCAAAAGTTATCCCTAAGCCTTTTAACATTGATAACATCGTGCGCGTAAACCAAAAAGGCGAGGCCGCGGCATTGGAGATGATTACGCCCGAAGATGCTCTTTCGCTGGCGCAAAAGGATCCCCAAGTTAAGCTTTTGGATGTGCGTTCCGTTTTAGAATTCAATCAGGCGCATATTAAAGACTCGATTAATATTCCTATCAATATGCTTTCCGCTAAGCTTGGCGAGCTAAGCCAAATCAAACAAAGTTATGTAGTTTTTTGCCGCACCGGCAACCGTTCGCCGATGGCCGCGGATATGTTGATACAATCAGGAATGCAGGCAGTCAAGGTAATGCAAGGCGGGCTGACCCGCTGGCAGAAAGAAGGCCTGCCTGTTATTAAAGGCGAGGGTGGCATGTCGTTAGAGCGGCAGGTGCGCATAATTGCCGGGAGCCTGGTCTTGTCGGGGATACTTTTGTCGTGGTTTGCGCATTGGGCATTTATTTTGATTTCGGTATTTGTCTGCTGCGGGTTAATCTTCGCCGGCCTTACCGATAATTGCCTTATGGGCATGCTCTTAATGAAACTGCCTTATAATAAGAAACTTTATAAAACCACTTCCGGTGGAGGCACTTGTTCTGTCGGGGGGTGAGTTGGCTGTCCGGAATTTTTCCAAGCTAAACTTGCATTTGAAGCGATTATGTGGTATAATTGTATCAGATAATGAAGCGATTAATATGCTTAATCGCTTCAGGAGGCTGATAAGATGAAATACATTTGGGAGCGTAGAAATTGGTTTGGTTTTGAATATGACGGAGCCGCCCTGCTTAAGCCGTTAGGCGCTTTAAGGGTTTTACAGGGGAAACTATTAGGCCGCACAGCGTCTTTGGGCTTGAAGCTTGAAACAGAGGCACAGGCTGAAGTTTTGGTTGAAGAAGCTGTACAGACCGCGGAAATCGAAGGGCAAAAGTTTAACCGCGAAGCAGTCCGTTCATCGGTGGCAGTCAGGCTTGGCCTGCCCAAAGGCGTTGGGTGGCATGATAGGAATGTTGACGGACTTGTGGATGTATTGATTGATGCGGTGCGTTTTCATAATAAGCCTTTGACATTGGAAAGGCTTAATGGCTGGCAGGCAGCGCTTTTTCCTACGGGTTATTCTGGTTTAAAAAAAGTCAGGGCAGGAAAACTGCGGGGCAGTGAGCCGATGCAAATAGTATCCGGCCCTCTCGGTAAAGAAAAGGTGCATTTTGAAGCATTGCCGGGGGAACGGCTTAATGAAGAGATGCGCCTTTTCTTAAAATGGTGGCACGATTCACTTGGCACTATGGATGGCGTATTGCGCGCGGCAGAGGCTCATTTGCGATTTTTGACAATCCATCCATACGAAGACGGCAATGGCCGTTTAGCAAGGGCATTGACAGATATGGCTTTGGCGCAGGATGAAAAATTGAACGTTAGGTTTTATAGCGTTTCATCCGAGATTATGCGTTCCAGAGGCGAATATTATAAAATTCTGGAAGATGTGCAAAGAGGCAGGGTTAGCGTGACGCAGTGGTATTTATGGTTTATTAAATGCCTTAGCGTTTCTATCGAGCATTCTCAAGATATTATTGCTAATGTGTTTATGCGGGTAGATTTCTGGAATCAACACGCGCAAATTCAGCTTAATGAACGCCAGAGAAAAGTTTTAAACCGTATTTTAGAAGCCGGTCCGGGAAATTTCACCGGCGGGCTTACGACGCGTAAATATGTCAGTATTGCTAAAGTCAGCAGGGCCACGGCGTTTCGTGAAATTTCGGACATGCTTGAGAAGAAGATCCTGCGACAGTTATCCGGCAAGGGCCGCAGTGTCCATTACGATTTATTATGGCCAGGCTATAAAACAGATGAGTTGAAAGCAATTAATCATTTAGTGCAAAAAGAAAAGGGCAAGGTAAAGTCATTTAAAGCCGGAAAAGAATTTTCGGAATACGTCAAAAAACTGACTAAATAGTTCCGGGGGCACGTACCTACGATTTTCAGGGATAGTCCCCAAAGATGAGCTGACGGGTGCCCGGGGACAGTCCCTACAACAGCTGGCAATTACGCGTGGAGGTGCCGTTGACTTTTATGGTTTTGTGCCAAGGCCTGTAACTACAGTTACAGGCCTTTTGTTTTTAGTGGATAATGGTCAATGAAAAGCAGAAAATGAATAGGCATATTTTTCTGATTAGGGTGTAAAATATAAAATAACCTAGAAAAGGAGGAAGGAAAATGAATAAAAAGGTGAAGGTTATTTTGATAGTCGTTGCGTGTTTGTTCGCGCTTTTGGTTATAAAAGATTTCGCGCTCAAAACTATTGTTTGCGCTGTGGCAGGCCAGGTGACCGGAGTAAAAAATGAAATGCAGGGATTTTCCTTCGGCATTTTTAGGCATGTGATAAGTATTAAGGGTTATAAGATGTATAATCCGCGGGGCTTCTCGAATAATGTGATGCTGGATTTGCCGAAGGTGACAGTTAATTATGATTTAGGCGCTTTGTTAAAGAATAAACTGCATTTAATCAAATTGGATGTGGAATTGCATCAGATTGTCCTTGAGAAAAATAAAGACGGCAAACTGAACGTGGACTCTCTTAAAATTGTAAAGGAAGGGCAAAGAGAGAAAAAGGCCACGGCAAAGCCGTTGCCTTTACAGATAGATTTGTTCAACTTGCAGATGGACAAGGTTATTAGTAAGGATTATGGTTCCGGCAAAGAGCCGGTGGTTTTAGCGTATGATCTTAACATCAAGAAAACTTATAAGAATATAACCAGCGCCCAGCAATTAGCCGCGTTGGTTATCTCTGAACCAATGAAGGCCGCCGGAATTAGAGGCGCGCAAATTTACGCGGTTTCGGCTTTGGCTGGCGCGGCGATATTGCCGGTGGCGATAGCGGCGACATTTTTAGGAAGGGATAGCGCTGTTTGTGATTTTAATGTGCCAAGTGATAAGGTATACAAAACTGCTTTGGCGGTGTTAAAGCGTAGTGGAAGTGTGGGGAATGAAAACCAAGCAGGCTTATCGATATCGGGATCCGTGGATGGAGCGGATATAGAGGTTAGGTTGAATAAGCTTTCTGGCGGAAAAACGAAAGCTACTGTTTCCGCGAGAAAATACCTTCTGCCCAAACCGGAAATAGCCGGCGGCATACTTTATCAGATTGAGGAGCAATTAAAATAACCAATGACGATTTGTTTGGCTAATTGCGTATTTGCAGGGAACTTTTTTCCGCCTTTCCTTGTCTAAGTTATGAAAAGAGAGAAAGGAGAGGGTGAGAAAATGGAGAGAAAGAATCTCGGAGATAACTTTTTTATTGTATCAGGCATTAGTTTAATTCTCGTTTTGTCTTCTACAAACGCTTTTGCCCAAGAGTGGCAGAGGGAGCTTCCGCGTAGGCACGAAGTTGCCGGGCCGGGCCATAGGCAAGATTATTCGAAAGATAGATTCTATAATCGTGGTTTATTCTTCGGATTAAGGTTCTTTTTTGTCTCTCCTCATATAGGAGCGGTTGTCAGGACTCTTCCTTCCGGGCATAGAACTATTATAGCCGCAGGCACTCCATATTATTATTACAATAATGTTTATTACGCAAATTGCCCTAACGGTTATGTGATTGTTCCTGAACCGGTGATTAATGCTAATACAGTGGTTGTTCCTTCTAACACACAAGTAATGCCGGCGGAAACAATAATAAACGTTCCTAATTCAAACGGCAGCTATACTGCTGTAAGGTTGGCCAAACGCGACGGCGGCTACGTCGGCCCGCAGGGAGAGTTTTATCCGGGCAATCCCACGATCGAACAGTTAAAAGCGCTCTACGGAAAATAATATTAACGCCGAGGGAACTTTTTGCCTATCGGGTTTGTCTAATAAAGTGGAAAGCGGTTATGCGAGATATATCTAAAGAAATATTGCTTAAGGCTCAGGAAGGTGACATCAAGTCTTTTGAAATCGTTTATCGGGAAACCTCGGGGTTTGTTTACAACGTGGCGTTTCGGATCGTTAACAACCGGCAGGAGGCCGAAGAGGTTACGCAGGAAGTTTTCCTGAATATTTACCACAAATTAAAAGATTTCCGTTTTCAGTCGGCTCTTAAAACCTGGATTTACAGGATTACGGTAAACTGCGCGATCAACCATTATAAGAAAATGTCCAGAGAAAGAAATAAAAGGCAGGAATACGGCGATGATTTAAACCGCAGCGGAGAAACTTTCACCTCCCCACGAGGGGAAAGCGGAGCTGAATACGACGAGGAAATCGTTAACTATTTTCTGGATGCCCTTAATCCTGATCAAAAGTCATGTGTTGTTTTAAGAAGCATCGAAGGATTAAGTTATCAGGATATCGCGGAGTCTTTAAAAATCAATATCAATACCGTCCGCTCAAGGCTTAAAAGGGCGAGAGAAAAATTATTAGCCTTGAAAAAAGAGGTGGCAAAAAATGAACTGTAAAGAAGCCCGGGAACTTATTTTCACTGATTATCTCGATGGCCAGCTGGACGCCGGCCGGAAGCTGCGGGTTGACCTGCATTTGGCGCATTGTGGCCAGTGTAATGAGCTGTTTGCGGGTTTGAAGAAAACTGCGATGGAGCCGTTCATTGGCCTAGATAAACCCCAGCCTCCGGAATTTATCTGGCAGAAAGTTAAGGAAACTATTCAAGCCGAACAAGAAGAAAGGGTGAGCGTGTTCGCTGTTTTATGGGAGAAAGTCAAGTCAGCTGTTTATATCCCCAGGCCGGCTTTTGTTATCGCGACGGTTGTAACTATGATTCTTTTGTTTGCGATAACCTTTAGTTTTAAGCCGCAGGGAAAAATTGAGTATTTTGCTTATTCCACGGAAAACCCCGCGGAGGTTTTTACGAATAATGGAATAGGCTTTGGAACGTCAATCGAACAATATTTTCTGTAAAAAAAGGAGGAGTTATGAAAAAGGCGAATACATTAATGGCGGTAATTGTTGTTATGCTGGGTTTAACTGTGCCGGCTGTTTACGCGCAAGGCGCCGAGACTTGCCCTAAACAGGGAAAACAATTTATGGCGAAATCCGATGCCAGGATGCAGAAGCTTTACGATGAACTTAAATTGACTGACGCGCAGAAAAAACAGTTAGAGGAAAATAAAAGCAAGCGCGCGGAACAGACAAAGGGTTTGTTTAAGCAGATGCACGAGAAGATGATGTTGGTCCGCGAAGAGCTTCAGAAGGATAACCTGGATATGGATAAGATCCATCAGGCCAATGATGAAGTGAAGAAGCTTCAGGCGCAAATGGCCGATGACAGGCTTGAAGGGATATTGGAAGTGAGAAAAATATTGACGCCGGAACAGTTTAAGAAGTTTATGGAAAAAACCGAAGGCCAAAGAGGCCGCATGAGAAATCACTTCAAGGGAGAGAAATAACTTCTTCATTGCAAAATCGCTCCTATGGCAGTAAAATAGCGTAAGTAAAAAAGGAGCGATAATGCTGTTTAATCCGCAGGAAATCTAAGGGCAGTTTTCTTTTGACATAAAGAAGGCTGCCTTTTTGTTTAAGGAAAATGGTAAAAACAGATATTTTACGCGGCAAGAAATACGAAGAGGTTTATTGGGCGGTGGGAATTTTTGCCGCCGCGCTGGCTATTTTTTATTTTTTGCATTTTAACGCGGTGGAGAAATTCAAAAGCTCTGTAAATAAAATCAGCATAGCTTCCGGAAGGAAATTTTCGGTTACCTTCGTGTCTAACAAGACAACTGGTTATGGCTGGCAGGTCGCCGGGCCGTTTGATAGAAACGTGTTGGAATTAAAAACCTCGGCTTATATTCCTAGCCGCGCTAATCTTGCCGGCGCCGACGGCAATGAGGTTTGGACTTTTAAGGCTCTGCGCCCGGGAAGCTGCGTTATTCATTTTGAGTATGTTCGGCCATGGGAAAAAAACACTCCCCCAGCCGAAAGCAAGGATATAACCATAGTTATTCGTTAAACCGTAAACTGACCCCTGGGGTCCGCAAGATTGCGGACCCCAGGGGTCAGTAGCGGCTAACATGAAATGCGCGTAGAGATATTTTCTTTGTGTGATGCGGCGACTACTGACGGCGGGAAATTTAATATTCTGGGGGCGTTTGATATGATTGGCGCTGCCCAAGCTCCGGCTGTGCATCCGCAGTGCGCTGTAGCCCTTAGGATTAGGTTCTCTAGCCATGAGCGGGGAGAGCATAAAGTAGTGGTGAATTTTGTTGACGCCGACGGCAGGCATATAATTCCCCCGGCAAGCGGGTCTATCCGGATAGATTTTTCCGGCGAGCAGATGTCCGGCGCGGCTAATCTGATTTTAAATATTCAAGGATTAAAGCTGGAAAAATTCGGCGAATACTCAATAGACTTGATCATTGACGGCAAAATCGAAGGTTCTTTGCCGCTTTTTGTAAGGGAACGCAAAGGCGGCTAGGATAAGCAATCCGCGCGGCTAAGGCCTGCTACGCTTTTATCATAGTTAGGCACTGGCAAAGCTTCGCAGAGCCTTTATGTAGAATATGTTTCTGCGAAGCCATTCTTTTTCGCTCATCGATAAGCTGACTATGGTAGAGCTACGAAGCAATCTTATCTAGAATCTCGTAGCAGAATTTATTGCTGCGAAGCCATACCGTTGTTTGCAGGTTGAATGGCGTAGCAGAAGGGAGGATAATATGCAGGTAGAGAATTTAAAAGGGAAGTTAGTTCTTTTTAAATTGTCAGAAGACATAAGGCAGGACCTTTCGCTGTTTCAGATTTATAAAGACGAGCTCTGGGCTTTGGTAACCGGGATAGACACCGAAGGGATCTGGATAGAAAATCCTGCTTATGAATTGGGTGTATGGTGGGATGAAAAGGGCGAACTTATCCCGCACAATAAACAGGTAAAAGAAAAAGTCAAGGCTAACATACTTATCTCCTGGCGTTATATCAAAATACTGATGAGCGTTGAAGATGACCGGTTTCATAAAGTCAAAATCGAGAGGCTGCCGGGATTTCATGCGTATAAGTAGTACTTGTCATTGCGAGGAACCCTTACTTGGCATATCAGTGACGAAGCAATCTCGTACTTAAAAGCGAGATTGCTTCGTCGC
>CAKKQA010000143.1:0-5277 GCA_919901925.1 Omnitrophica bacterium GWA2_41_15
AAGAATCGGTAGTATTCGCTTTTTTATCCAGGATCAAAATCTTCTGCGCTAAAACCTCGCCTCATTCGGCAATGTATCTGGAGCGGATACTCTGCAGGTAACGCGCGGACGCGGTCCTCTCTGCCATCGCAAGGTTATAAAAAGCGATGCCTCCGGCAAACAACACGGCAAGCACAGTCAATACGACAAGTATCGCCTGCCCACCCTCACTTCCGCCACAGATTAGCACAGATTTCGTTTTCATAAATTTGATTTCGCAGATTAGCACAGATAAATCTGATATCTGTGCCCATCTGTGTCTATGTCGTTTGGCACGATATCTGTGCCTATCTGTGTATCAATCATTTGAGGCATAGGTAACAAAACGTTCGCTCAACTTTTTTCCCTGATAGTCAAAATCAATGTCTAACTGAGCGCAAACCACTTCCACATTTTCAAGAAGTTTTATCGCTTGCGTTTTAATCGCCCAGTTAAAGCCCTGCTCTGAGCCGCTTGCGTCCTTGAATTCTTTTTGAAGTTTAAATTCTTCAAATTTTTTTTCCGCTAATAAAGCTACGCCGTTAAGCCGGCGGGCATAAGTAAAAGACTGCCAGCCTAAAGGAAAAAGGTTAAGCATCACCACGATGCCTATAAGGAGGATGGCTAATGCTACGAGGATCTCGACGAGGGTAAAGGCCCGTTCAGACACAGATGAACACAGATTCTCCTCGTCATTGCGAGGAACTCTTTGTAGGGACTGTCCCCGAAGGGGACTGTCCCTGAATGCCGGTGACGAAGCAATCTCGCTTTTAAAAACGTGATTGCTTCGTCGTCTCATGCCAACGATAACTCCTCGCAATGACGAAGATCTGAATACATCTATGCTCATTTGTGAAAGCACCCATTGACTCGAAATCTGTGCTAATCTGTGTATTACTTAATCAACCCGCCCATAGTAAATATCGGAAGGAACAAAGAAATGACGATAAACCCGACGATGCCGCCCATAATCACAATCAGTGCCGGTTCCAACAAAGAAAGAAGCCCGGCGATGCGGAAATACGCCTCTTCTTCCATATCTTGAGCTACATCAACAAGGATATCCGCGAATTTTCCGCTTTCCTCTCCAACCTGAATCATTCTGACCAGTGTAATCGGAAACACGCCTGTTTGTTCCATTGCCATAGAAAGATTTTCTCCGCCTTCAACTTTAGTTTTAATCTTCTCAACCGCCTCTTTAAGTAAAATTGTCTGTGTCGTATCGATCAAAGCCTCTAACGCCTTCATAAGGGCGACTCCGGAACCAAGCAATGTCCCTAATGTCCGGCAGAACCTGCCGATCTCGGTAGTGCGGATGACTTCTCCAAACACAGGAAAGCTCCATTTAAAACGGTTGATAATACGGCTGCCGGCCGGGCTTTTAGACATAAAATAAACCACAAAGGCCGCGATTATCCCAAGCACAACCGCTACCCAGCTCCAACGCACCATAAATTTACTGGTACCGATAAGGAATAAAGTAATCGGCGGCAGGCCTACTCCTAAATCTTCAAAGATTTTAAAAAATACCGGCAGGACAAAAAGCATCAGCACCGCGAGGATTATTACTGCCGTGGCCAGGACGAATATCGGATACATCAACGCCGCCCTTATCTGCTGGTTAACGCGCCGGGCCTGGATGTAATGGGCATTGAGCTCTTTAAGAACGATTGTCAAATTACCGCTTATCTCGGCGGCCTTGATCATATCAAGGTAAAATATCGAGAACTCGCCCGTCGCGGTTAATGCCTCGGAAAGAGTTTTGCCTTCCTGAATCTGCTGGATGATAGAATCTACTTTTTGCTTGAATTTTCCGGCCGGCAGCTGAACATCGATAATCTGCAAGGCCTTTAAAAGCGGCACGCCCGCTTTAATCAACGCGTATAACTGACGGGTGAAAGTTATGACCATATCATTCATTTAACACCTCTTATATACGGGCGCGATAAATCGCGCCCCTACGGATGTGCTGACGCGTACTTTCGGACGCCATAAATCGCGCCCCTACACCAGTTACCTTAGAAATACTCCTGATATATCTCCACTGACTTACGCATTATCTTATGAAAAACATTTCCTTCGGAAGACATTTTAAATAAATTGATCTGGGGATTTATAGCCCACGCGTATTTAATAAGCCCGATGCATGGAGAATAAATCAAATCCTTTTGGGACGGCTCGCTTATTTTCGCCAAACCAACAGGCATGCTGAAGGCGGCTTCTGTTACTTCCAAAAAACCCTCCATAAGAGCTGTCTTTCCGCTCGCTATGACGCCTTCAGTCAGGATGTAATTTTTATTATAGCGCTGGAGCTTTTCTTTCGCTAAACTAAAGAATTCATTAAGCCGGTTCTCGATCGCGCCGCAAATAATCTTTCGTTTGATAGGCCTATACCCTTGCGCGTTTTTAATCAAAACTTCCTGCTCGGGGTCAACATTAACGCTTGAGGCACAGCCGTAGGAATTCTTGATGCCCTCTGCCAGGGCCATCGGAACCTTTAATTCCGCGCAAATAGCGGCGCTTAAAGAATTAGCGCCGAAGTTAAACGACTCGGCTCCTCTTAAAATACCGTCTTTAAAAATAATCAGCTGGGTGGTATCGGCCTGTATATCCAGAAAACAACAGCCTTTTTCTTTGGTATCTTTGCCGGCCACCGCCGTGCTCGAGACAAGAGCCGATAAAGCGACAAGCGCCACGCTAAAGCCGGCGCGGTCTATCGCCGAAACAAGAGTCTCGGATTCTGAAGACAACAGCCCTAAAAGCAAAAGGTCGACTTCCAGCCTGCGGCCATAAAGGCCTTCAGGGCGAAGTATCTTATCCTGCCCGTCGACAGTGTAGCCCTGCGGGATGCGATGGAGAACCTCTTCCTCTATCTTCACTCCTAAACTGTATGCCTGATCATTGACTTTGCGAATATCATTTAATGTAATAATCTTATTTGCCCTTTCCGACAAAGGTATCACGCCGATAGAATGGCGGCAGAGGACATTGGCGCCTGAGCAAGAAGCATATACCGATTTAATTTTATAAGGGCTTGCGGCCTGAAGCTTATTCATAACCGCGGATATCGCTTCGGAAAGCCTGCCGGCATCGATGATTTTCGCGTTCTGAAAGCCGCTTGAAGGCCCGTTTTGATAATGCGACTCGACAATTTTACCTGAATTGTTCACGCAGGCCAAAACACAAGAAATATCAGACGACGAAACATCTAAAGCACAATATGTAGCAGCTTTTTTCACGTCCCCTGCCTTTACCTTACTGACCCCCGGGGTCCGCAATCTTGCGGACCCCGGGGGTCAGTTTACGGTTAGTTCACTTTATCTGTTTTCTTTTCCAAAAACACCGGCGAATTCGGATTCTTGATATCGATATACTCCATCTTTACCAACGCGTCGCGGCGTTTTTGCAGAATCATGCCCAATACTTTGATAGTTTCCTTTATATAGCGGTAATCAAATTTAATTTCAAGCTGTTGATTAGCCAATGCCGGAGAATTTTCTGCCAGAAAAAACGAGCCTTCGTTAAAACGGCTAACGTCTATCTTGGCTATCCTGTATTTATTGAGAAATGAGTTCTTGTTTTTTTCGTTAATAAGCGCTAACGCGCCTTCCAACTGCGCGATATTATAGGATGTACCTATCTTTGGCCGCTGTATCTTATCAGACAAACCGGTGATTACCGGCAGGTCCGCGGAGGCAAAATCTGAAGGGTACATAATAAGCGTCGAGGAAACATCTATGGTGTAAAACCTTAACAGCTTAACATAGGCCACAGGAACGCGCCTGCGCAGTTGAAAAAAAACCTCTGAAGGAAGCCTGCGCTGGGCGCTTACGCATTCTATATCCGGGAACTCTTCCTGAAGCTGTTCTTTTAAAAGGCGCAGGTCGGCTGAAAATATATTCTGGCCGATAAGCTTCCTGATCGGCTGGGGGCTTAAATCATTTACCCCCTCGATAGTTACTCTTGTAATATTAAAAACGTTCCATCTGCCGATTAAAATCCGCAATACGCCAAACGTCCCTGCTATAACCAGCGCCATCAGGACAAAAACAATCAACGGCCGAAAGTTTATTTTACTGCGCTTGCGCGAAACTTTTTTCATATTTTTCATCGTCATTACAAGGAACTCGCTCTCACTGTCATTGCGAGGAGCTATCGTTTGCTACTCAACGTTCTCACCGTCATTGCGAGGAACCCTTGCTTGACATACCTGTGACGAAGCAATCTCACTTTTAAAAACGAGATTGCTTCGTCGCCAGTGCAAACGATAGCTCCTCGCAATGACGAACGAATAGGCTTTTGCTTTTTGCCTTACACCTTTCACCTTACTCCTAACGCCTTTTCCTAAACCCTGCTTCCGTTATTCTTAAAACCAGATCCTGAAAACTAATGCCTTCCTGTTGAGCTGCCATAGGCAGTAAACTGTGCGTAGTAAAGCCGGGTATAGTATTTACCTCTAACACATACGCGGCCATGTTATTATCCAGAATCAAATCTACTCTGGAGAAAAATGAACACCCCAGCGCTTTATGCGCTGCCAACGCCGCCTCTTTAAGAGACTTTTCAATCCGCGCCGAAAGCACCGCTGGCACGATATATTCGGTCCCGAAGTTTTCGTATTTTGCTTTATAATCAAAAAACCGCCTTTTGGGTTTTATCTCTATCGCCGGCAAAGGCCTGTCTTCTAATATCCCCACAGTCACCTCCCTGCCCTGGATATATTCCTCGACGAGCACGGCCTTAGAATATTTAAAGGCGTTATCTATTGCTTTTTTCAATCCTTGCTGGTTATCGGCTATAGACAAACCGATGCTTGAACCGCCGTCTGCCGGCTTTACTACGACCGGGAAACCGTTTAGCCCCTTAACCTTTCTATGCCGTTTATCAATAGCACAATGTTTAGGAACCTTTAAGCCCGCTGAAGTAAAAACCTTGCGCGAAGAAACTTTATCCATCGCCAGCGCGCTGGCCTTGGGCCCTGAACCGGTGTAAGGCAGGCCCATCTCTTCAATAATCTTCTGAATCCTGCCATCTTCTCCAAAGCCGCCATGTAAAGCCAAAAAGACAAAACCCACATCATAGGATTCTATTAAATCCCTGACATGATTTTTATTTTCCTTTTTTATATCGACGCCGACAACGTCAAAACCGCGGGCAGCCAGGGCTGAAATAACCTGGCCCGCTGATTTTAAAGAAACCTCGCGTTCCGAGGAACATCCGCCCATCAGCACGCCGATGCGAGTAGAATTATCCATTTAT
>CAKKQA010000143.1:5377-11974 GCA_919901925.1 Omnitrophica bacterium GWA2_41_15
ATTTCCGGCTCCAACTTGACGCCGTGCTTTTCGTAGACTTTTCGCTGAATAATTTGCATCAGCCTTAAAACATCCGCGGGCTTTGCCTTGCCGCGGTTAATGATAAAGTTAGCGTGCTTTCTAGAAACTACAGCATCCCCTATCTTTGCGCCTTTTAAGCCGCAGGAATCAATCAGCCTGCCGGCTGAATCTCCGTCGGGATTCTTAAACACACAGCCCGCGGAAAACCCGCGCAAGTCCTGGCGCTCATTGCGATAATCCCAGAAATCTTTTATCTCTTCAGTTATCCGCGCGCGCGGTTTCTTCTCTAACCTGAAAACCACGGATGTCAATATCAGGCCTTCTAAATTAGAACTGCGGTACCCGAAGCGCAAAGAATCTTTTTTTAATATACTAATATTACCATTTTTATCCAAAACTTCAAGCTCTTCGATAAAATCACCGGCTTCTTTTTTTTCCGGCCAGCTCACTCCGGCATTCATCATCACTGCCCCGCCGACAGTCCCGGGTATGCCGCTTAAGAATTCCAAACCGCCTAAATTATTTTCCAGGGCTTTTCTTATCAAAGCATATATGGATAAGCCCGCGCCTGCTTTGGCCATTTCATCATCGACGGAAAACCTGGTAAACTCTTGCGAGGATAAACGTATAGCCAACGGAACCTTATTTTTTATAAGCAGGTTTGAACCGCCGCCTATTACCAGAGGCTTGATATCTTTTTCCCTTGCCCTACTCAATAAAAAAATCAAATCATCCGGCGTCTTAGGCTCAGCCAATAACTTCGCGCAAGCGCCAAGCCTGAAAGTGGTATACTTTGCCAGAGGCTCGTTAAAACTAACCTTACCCTTTAATCCTTCCAGCCAATTCTTCACTTATTTTTCCTATATCGCCGGCGCCGAGGGTCAAAACCAGGTCACCGGGGCGGATTATTTTCATCACATGGTCTGATATTTTTTCTTTTTCCACGCAGACAGCATCCCTGTCGGTCAACTCTTTTATCCTCATCGAAAGCGCCTGCGAAGAAACCCCTTCAATAGGGGCCTCCGAAGCCGAATATATATCCGTCAATATCAAATAATCGGCACTGGTAAAACTGCGCGCGAAATCGTCCATAAGGAATTTGGTGCGGCTATATCTGTGCGGCTGGAAAACCACAACCAGCCTTTTATGTTGGACGTTTTTTGCCGCGGTAATAGTCGCCTTTATCTCCGTCGGATGGTGGCCGTAATCATCGATCAACTTTATATCATTGGCGTCAGATTTAAGATGAAACCTGCGCTCGGTGCCTTTAAATGTGCTTAATATCCGGGCCATCTTTTTGCTTTCTATCCCTAGATGGCTTCCGAGAGCGATAACCGCGAGGCTGTTCTGGATATTATGAATGCCCGCCAGCGGCAGGTTGATTTTAACTACCGATTTACCTTTATAAAAACAGGTGAACTTCCCGGAAAATCCATTTAATTCTATATCAGACGGATAATAATCATTTTTTTCTGACAAGCCGTAATAGATAACGGGTTTTTTGTAGCCGACGGTGATTTCGCGCACCGCGTCATCATCGCCACAGGCAAAAAGACAGCCTGAATATTTTAAATTGCCGATAAATTTCGCGTAGGCAGAAACAACACCTTCAAAGCTATGGTAATAATCCAGATGCTCTTTATCGATATTCGTTACTATGGCGTAATCAGGTTTATAATACAGGAATGTGCCGTCGGATTCGTCAGCTTCCGCGACGAAGTATTCGCTTGAGCCAAGGTGAGAATTGTCGTCGATATTGCGCAGTATCCCGCCGATTGCGACTGTCGGAAAGAATCCGGCTTGAAGCAAAAGGTGCGCGATCAAAGAAGTGGTGGTAGTTTTTCCATGGGCGCCGCTTACGGCAATACAGGTCTTACCTTTCATCAGCTTACAAAGCGCCTCTGCCCTTTTCATCCGCGCCAATCCTTTAAGGCATGCGGCAGAAAATTCCGGGTTTTCAGGCTTGATCGCCGAAGAATACACAACCACATCCGCGCCGGTAATATTTGACGCGTCATGGCACAAGAATATCTTAGCGCCTAAGCCGGATAGTTTTTTTGTAATAGGGCTTTCTTTAATATCCGAACCGCTTATTTTGTAGCCGTATTTTAAAAGGATGGAGGCGATACCGCTCATCCCTATCCCGCCGATACCGATGAAGTGAATATGCGTGCCTTTGAAATCTAAAGGGTCTGTCATATTGATTTCTGGTTGAACTGAAACCCCGGAGGTTTAAAAACACCACTAAGCCTGCGGGCGCGATAAATCGCGCCCCTACAGATATGCTGACTCGCATTCTCGGGCGCCATAAATGGCGCCCGTTAACAGGGAGAGCTGCGGCATACCTGTAGGGGCCGGATTTATCCGGCCCGTTCGTTAATCCCGCCCCGCATATATGTTGTGGCATGCCTGTAGGGGTTTGATTTATCAAACCCGTTCGTTAATCCCGCCCCGCATATATGTTGCGGTATGCCTGTAGGGGGCCGCATTTATGCGGCCCGTTCCACTAACTGCGCTAATTTCTCCGCAGCGGCTGGCTGGGCGAAATTTTTTATATTTTCCGATTGCCTGCGCCTATTATCTTCTGAACGAATAAGCCCGATGATATGTTCGCAAAGCAAATCGACAGTCAAACCGCTTTCTTCAATGACCACCGCCGCTTTCTGATTACTTAAAACCCGGGCGTTTTCTGATTGATGATTGCGCGCCAAAGGATATGGTATAAGTATAGCGGGCATGGCGAAATATGCAAGCTCTGAAATCGTCCCGGCGCCGGCGCGGCAGATAACCATATCCGCGGCGCAATAAGCATAAGACATTTCATCAAGAAAACTAAATACACGGTTAGTAAGTTTAATCCGGCTATACGCTTCTTTTATTGCCTGATAATCGTTTTTCCCGGTAATATGTATAAATTGAAAATCTTCTTCCTTCGATAAAACATTAACTGCCTGCGTAAAAGCAAAATTAATATTATGCGCGCCAAGGCTTCCGCCTAAAACCAGTATCGTAAATTTATCCTCGAGAGAAAAAAAACCTCTGGCCTTGTTTTTTTCTACTTTCCCCGCGCGCTGGCCTAAAGGATTACCGGTAAAAAACTTCTTTCCCCCGCATAAGCGCGGCAGCACAGTTTCATTAAAACTTACCGCCACCTTATCGACAAAAAAAGCAAGCATCCTGTTTGCCAGGCCCAGAGAAACATTTTGCTCGTGTATAATAGTTGGTTTTTTAAAAAAAGCCGCCTCAAGCATGGCCGGCAAAGACGCGTATGAGCCAAATCCCACGACGGCATCAGGCCGGGCCTTATCAATAATAAGAAAAACTTCGGCGAAGGACTTTACTAAGCCGTATATCCCCTTCAGAAAACCTATAAACCCAAAACGCATCCTTATTATCGAGATTTCAAAGATCTTATAGCCCTGGCGGGCGATTTTTTCATTCAATCCGCTGTGTTTCGGGCAGACAAAAGCAATATTAACACCGGGGTTCCTTAACTTCAATGCCTCAGCCAAAGCCAACGCGGGATACAGATGTCCGCCGCTTGCGCCGGTAACGATTAGAACATTCATAGTCAAATACGTTTCTTATAGATTGCAGAAAAATAAAAACTATTAAGTTGACACGCCTGCGGGCGCCATAAATGGCGCCCCTACTGATGTGCTGACTCGCATTCTCGGGCGCGATAAATCGCGCCCGTTAACAGGGTGGCTGCGGCATACCTGTAGGGGTTTGATTTATCAAACCCGTTCGCCGCGCGTTGTCGCGGACGCGTGTTTTCGGGCGCCATAAATGGCGCCCCTACTGATGTGTTATCGCGCCCGTTCAACTTGCCCACAACGCCATCCGCTACGGGTCCTCGGCAAACCTCGCCACATTCAACAAAAGGCCAATGCCCACCATATCAAAAACCAAAGCCGACCCGCCGTAGCTTATAAAAGGAAGCGGCAGGCCTTTAGTCGGAAAAATTCCGCAGGATACCCCGATATTTATAAACGCCTTAAGAGCGATCAAAGATGTAATCCCCAAAGCTAAAAAAGAACCAAAACTATCCTGCGCGTGTTTTACAATTTTTAACCCGTTAACAATCAACAAAGTAAACAAAACTAGAATACCTATAGTAGCAAAAAAACCCAGCTCTTCTCCTATGATAGAATAAATAAAATCCGTATGCCCGGCGGGAAGATAATATAATTTTTGCAGGCTCTTACCCATCCCTCTTCCGAAAAAACCTCCGGAGCCTATCGCCACTTGAGATTGAATCAGCTGAAATCCACTGCCTAACGGGTCAGCCCAGGGGTTTAAAAAAGACGTTATCCTCGCCCGGCGGTAAGGCACGCGGAAAATCAACACATACAATGCCGGAAGCGCGGCAAGCACGATGCCGAGGATATATTTTACTTTTGTCCCCGAGGCAAAAAGCATTATGAAAACAACCGTGCCTATAGCGATAACCGTGCCTAAATCCGGCTGGGCCAAAATCAAAATACTTACAGAACCAAGAATCAACATCGGCGGAAGAAATCCGGCCAGAAAGCTGTCTTTACGTTTATGGCCTTTATTGGATAAAAACGCGGCGGTATAAACTATAACCGAAAGATTAGCGAATTCCGAAGGCTGAAAATTAAACCCTGCCAGCCGGAACCATCGCTTTGCACCGGAAATCTCCCGGCTTATCCCCGGCACAAACAAAAAACCAAGCAAAACTATCGCTATCAGGACCATTACTTTGGCGTGTTTATTAAAAATCCGGTAATCAAATGACATCGCGCAAAACGTCAATAATAGCCCGCTAGTAAGAAACATCAGATGCCTTTTTAAAAAATATGCGCTGTCGTGAAACCTCCCCCAGGCATAGACTGCCGTCGAGCTGTAAATCATCACGATTCCCACAGCTATCAGGGTCAAGACGATCATTAGGATGGAGATACGGATATTGCGCATAGTCTATTGTCGTCATTGCGAGGAACCCTCGCTTGGCATGTCTGTGACGAAGCAATCTCTTTTTTAATAACGAGATTGCTTCGTCGCCGCGACCAAACAAAAGCTCCTCGCAATGACGTTGAAAAATGCTAATTTAACACAACCTATCGAGGCTAAATGTCGTGTAATTTATTCACTATCTCCTTAAACTCCCTCCCCCTATGTTCAAAATCATCGAACATATCGAAACTGGCGCACATGGGCGACAATAAAACCGCGTCGCCGTTTCGCGCTTCTTTGAAACCAATATCAACAGCTTCTTCTAACGAAGAAGCCACTTTAATAGGAATGATCCCTTCAAAGGCTTTCCTTATTTTTTCTTTTGCTTCACCGATAAGTATCAAAACCCTGACCTTTTCTTTTACTATATCCGAGATAACGCCGTAATCCAGCCCCTTATCCTGCCCTCCGGCAATAAGGATCGCGCGGGAAGAAATACTATTCAACGCCCAGCGGGTAGAATCAGTAGTTGTCGCCTTAGAATCATTAATGAAACGGACTCCTTTAATAGTCCGTACAAATTCAAAACGATGCTCCACTCCCTTAAAATTACGGAACACTTCCCGGCAAGAATTTTCGTTTACTCCAAATATAGAAGCCACTGCCATAACCGCGCTTTGATTGGCATTAAGCTCAGTCTTGGCGCGGAAAAAGACTATTTTAGATTTTGCTTCTTTGGACAGAGATTTTAAAACCGGGTCATCCTCATTTAGCACCAGGTAATCATCTTTTCCCTGATTCATGAAAATTCTTTTTTTAGCGCGCAGGTATTCGCTTATATCCGCGTATCCGCGGTGATTCTTATCGAGATGATTCTGGGTAAAATTAGTGATGAGAGCCACGCGCGGGCGAAAACTTTCGACGCGTTCAAGTTGAAATGAACTGGCCTCCAGGCTTACGTAATCCTCGCTGGTGGTATCCCGGACACAGGCGGAAAACGGCAAACCGATATTGCCTAAAGCAAAACAACGCGCGCCTTTTGTTTTAAGCGCTTCGGCAATAAGCGTTGTTACCGTGGTTTTTCCGTTTGAACCGGTAACGGCAATAATAGTTGCCGGGCACTGCTGCCAGGCAAGTTCTATTTCGCTTATTACCGGCAGATCAAATTCTTTAGCCCAAAGCAATGCCTGCGATTCGTCAGGCACTCCCGGAGAAATCACAACCAAATCTTTGCCTCTGATAAAATCCATCGTATGCCCGCCGGTTTCAACATCTATGCCTTTTGCCCTTAGATCAGAGGCCTGCGATTTTACTTTCGGGTTATCGGCATTATCGGTGACAAAAACCTTTGCCCCCAAGTCATTTAATAAGTTTGCCGCGGCGACACCGCTTCTGGCAAGGCCGATTACAACGGCTTTTTTATTGCGATAATCAGGAAACATGTTTTTTATCCCACACTGTCATTGCGAGGAACCCTCACTTGGCATATCTGTGACGAAGCAATCTCGTTTCTAAAAACGAGATTGCTTCGTCGCCGCGTCCAAACGACAGCTCCTCGCAATGACGATAAAAATAACCTCAAGGTTTCAAACTTACCTTAACTTCAACGTCATCAGCGTTAACACCGCGAGTATCGCGCCCACAATCCAAAACCTT
>CAKKQA010000144.1 GCA_919901925.1 Omnitrophica bacterium GWA2_41_15
CAATGGAAAAATATTGCAAGCAAAATCTAACCTTAGAAAATAATATTATCGCGGAAGCACCTTTAAATCCGCGCCCAACAATTTAAGGTCCTTTATAAAATCAGGATATGATTTACTTATACAACCCGCGTTTTTAATAACTACCCGCCCTGTTTTTAGCCCGGCAATAACCAATGCCATCGCGATCCTGTGGTCACCCCAGGAATCAACATGCCCGCTCCTTAAAACTGATTGGCGTATTACCAAATCGTTATTGCTTATACTGATTCTAGCGCCGAGCCGCTTAAGCTCCTTTACCGGCGCGATGATCCTGTTACTTTCTTTATATGCCAGATGCCCGATATCGCGGATATGAGTTACCCCCCTGGCAAAACACCCCAAGACGCAAAGCACAGGGACTAAATCCGGAGTATTACGGCAATTTATTTCTACACCTTTTAACGCGAAAGGCCCTTTTATATTTATACTACTTTCTTGCCTGATTATTTTAGCGCCCATTTTTCTTAAAATACTGACGATCTCTTTATCACCCTGCTTATCTTTTACTAAGTCTTTTATCGTTACGTCGGACTGGACCAGGCAGGAAGCCGCTATGAGAAACGCGGCGGAAGAATAATCTCCATGCACAACAAACTTCAATACCGGCTTCAAGCCTTGGCGCGCCGCTATAAAAAAACGATTGCCTTGACGCTTCTGAATCTTAATGCCCGCGTTATTTAAAACATCGATAGTAATATCGATGTAAGGCGCGGAAACTAGCTTATCTTTTATTATTACCGAAGTATCCTTACCGATGAAAGGAGCGATATTTAACAAGGAAGAAATTACCTGGGAACTCATATTCGCGTCGACTTTTACTATCCCGCCCGGAATTTCTCCTTTTGATTCCAATATTATAGGAAGCCTGAAATCTTTATCCCTTCCTCTTATATCCACGCCTAATGCCAGTAAAGCCTGCGCCATTGGTTTATTCGGCCGTTTCAATAATGTCCCTTTTCCGTTTATGACAAACCTGCCTTTGCCTAAAGCCAGTATCGGCATCATCATCCTTAAAAGCGTGCCTGACTCGCCGACGTTTATAGACCTGTTTTTATAATTCAGCTTCCCTGCCAACCCCTTTATTTCTAAACTTCCGCCTTTTATTTTAATATCAGCGCCTAATCTTTTCCATGCCTTTACCGCGGACAAAGTATCATCGCAGGCCAAAGGGTTTATAACTTTCGCCTTTTGGCTAAGAGAGCCGATAATAATCGCCCTCGTAGTGTAAGATTTAGAAGGCGGGGCCTTAACTATGCCTTTCAAACCCTCACTGACACCAACTAACAAATTAAATGGTTTATTTCCCATATCAATCAAGGATTTGGTTTTTTTTCCAATTGTTCTTTAAGTTTATCATACTCTTTTTTAGAAACCCACTCTGTCTCTTCAGTTTTCTTCTTTAAAATGGCAAGCTCTTCATCCTTTTTCTTGAGCTCTTCATTACAACTTTTATTGAGCGCCTCCGAAACCCTAAAGCGTTCTTCAATCAATGACTTTTCTTTTTGCAATCCGTCAAGCTGTTCTTTGAGCGCCTGGAATTCTTTCTTTAACGAAAGATTCGCGGAAAACTCTTTTTCGCATTCCTGGTCTTTCTTCACTAATTGTTCTTTTAATAACTGATTTTCTTTAAGCGAGCTGCCTTCAGAGGCCTGCTGCTTTTCAATCCACTGGTTAACTTTTTTAAGCTCTTCTTGAGCCGAAGCCTCATTTTTTTTCGCTTCCAAAAGCTCCGCCTCAAGCTTATTATATCCCGCCTTTACATTCCTTAATTTTTCGGATAAAGAAGCAATCTCTTCTACCTGCTTAAGATTATTAATCTTTAAATCTTCCGGTGGAGAAACAGATTTCGATTGAGGCTTTATTCGCGCGGGATTATCCTTTTTAAAAGAAAAAAACAAAGCTAACCCGGCAAATGCCGCCATGCCGAATAATACTAAAGAAATAATTAATGGGGCCATTTTTCACCTATATTAGGAATTACAACTCCAGTAACCAGAAAAAACAAAGAATTATCGTCATTGCGAGGAGCTACCGCTGATACGATGCGACGAAGCAATCTCGCACTTAGAAACGAGATTGCTTCGTCACTGACATATCAAACAAAGGTTCCTCGCAATGACAATTTTCTTTTCCATTCTCTATTTTCCATTTTCTATTCTTTAACCGGCGCGTCCTTATATTCTCTTAACACTAATGTATACCCCATAAGCCCCGCGCCTTTTATTTTTAAAGGTATCCTTCTTGAATCCGCGCTCACCCAGATCTCAAACTTTGCCGGTTCGCTGGAAAAGTAATAAGCGGAAAAAGTGCCCGCGGGAACGGTTACATTTTCAATTGAAACAAGATTTATTTTAAAACTTTGATTCGGCAGCGCCGCCCGCATAGACCAGCCAACGGATAATTCCGGCATCATACGCACATAAAAAGGAAGCATTACCGCGTTATGAATAACGCTGTCTTTTTTTATCACAACAGACTCTTGTTTATCCCCTTTTATTTTTTTTATATTAAGGGTAAAATCATCCTGCCGGTAAACCTCGATTATTTCTTCCGGCACAGGCCACGTGGATACAAACCGTTCAACTCTAAGGGGCAGAAAACTTGAAGCGTCACTGTAAATCTTTTCCAAATCGGTAAAACGGGCCAGCTCTGTTTTAAAAGTAACCAGGTTTGCCGGTTTGCCGGCGAAATCAACTCTTGAAACATGATGAAACTCCGCTTTCCCCAGATAAATGCTGCCGATTTTTATATCGTACAGCATCCTTTCCCCTACACGCTGGGCGCTTTGTTCTACAGCTTTTTCCGCTGGCGAAGATGCAATAAATCGCGGTATCCGGAGTATGCCGCCATAAAACAGCTGTTTTGTTAAAGCCGGGGAACCCGCGACAAACAGCGCGCAAAATAAAACCACTGCCGATAAAATTACTGGCCTACGCATAGTTTTTTCTTCTCACTTCTGATTTTATTTCATAAACTGCTGGCCACAAAATGCAAAAAAACCACGATATCTTCCATGGCGTAAACATCAGTCAAATTCTTATCGAATAATATATTTGCTTCCGGGGAAAACTCACTGTCTTGCTTCCACAATAATACACGTATTGAAACATCGTCAAAAACAACAAGCTCTATTGCCGCGTCAGCGAGAGGTATACTTTTCGCGTTAAACCTCTGCGCGCATTTTAGCAGGTTTTCAGGGGTTTGCCCGTATTTTATAAGAAGTATACCTAACACGCTCTTATGAAAAGCGGGATAATAAACCTCTCCTCCGGGCACCTCTTTAAAAGAAACCCATTGGCCGCAAGGAGTATAACTTTTCTTAAGGGTGCCTATTAAATAGTGCAGCAGCAAAATTACCACATAATCCTTTGCCGGCACAGGACAGGAACAGGATATTACTGTTTTATCTTTAAGGTTTATATCGTATGTGTCGTTTAATAACTTTATGCGCCATTTTTCACGCCCTTCCAAGCCGGCAATTCTTTCCCAAGCTTTATTTATCGCGATATCGTATGGCATTTTTTTGTTTTAGTTATTGCTGTCCAAATTACACCTGTCATTGCGAGGAACCCTTGCTTGGCTTATCCGTGACGAAGCAATCTCGTTTTTTAAAACGGGATTGCTTCGTCGCCTCTTCCTAACAATAGCTCCTCGCAATGACGGTAAAAATAAAATCTCAAAATAACTCTCCCGCAGCTATCACTTATCTGCTTTAGACAAGAGTGAAATCTCTTCTTTATTTAACAGCCGCCATTTCCCCGGTTTAAGCCCGTCTAAACGAACAGGCCCGTATTGAATACGCTTAAGCTTCAGCACGGGATACCCCAACGCCGCCAGCATCAATCTTATCTGGCGTTTCCTTCCCTCATGTATAGATATTTTCAGAACTGTCCTATTGCCAGAGACATTTATTATATTAACTAATGCTGGAAGGGTTCTCTTCCTTTCAATAAAAATACCTTTGCGTAAACGCGAAACATCCGGCGGCTTAATCCTGCCGCGCGCCTCTACCAAATAAACCTTATCAACCTTAAATTTTGGATGCAAAAGCCGATATGTCAGATCGCCGTCATTAGTAAATAAAAGCAGCCCTTCAGAATCTTTATCCAGCCGGCCCACAGGGTAAAGGTGGCGAAAAGCCGCGGGAAGAAGCTCCGTCACTATTCGCTCGGCGTGCCTATCTTGTAACGTGGTTACAAACCCCCGAGGCTTATTTAAAACTAAATAGATATTTTCCCTTAATCCAATTCTTTTCGAGCCCAAATAAACATCGGCGTTTGCCGGGTCAACATCATATGACGGTTCAGTTATTATATCCGCGCCTACCCTTACCTGGCCTTCCTCGACAAGTTTTAAGGCCTTACGGCGCGAACACACCCTGCTCCTGGAAAGAAAAACCTGAAGGCGCATCAAACACTCCTCTGCCTTAGCGCTTCAAAAAGAAACGCGCCGCAGGCAACTGAAACATTCAAAGAATCAACCTTGCCTTTCATCGGTATCTTCAGGCGCTTATCGGCTGATTCAAGCCATATATCGCTTAAACCCTTCTCCTCGCTTCCTAATACAACAGCGCAAGGCAGGCGATAATCAAAACCCGTATATTTTTCTTTTGAATCAACCACAGCACAAATAATTTTAATCTTATTATCCTTTAGCCAAGAAACCACTTCTTCTGACTTTGCTTGCGCTAAATTTAGCGAAAATACCGCGCCCAAACTTGAGCGCACAACATTAGGATTATAAACATCAGTTAAAGGCGAAGCCAAAATAAAAGCATCAACGCCGCAGGCATCGGCAGTCCTTAACATAGCGCCAAGGTTTCCGGGTTTTTCTATAGCCTCTACCACCATGATAAGAGGCCGTTCTTTTAATTTTAGCGCCGCCAACGACAAATCCGCGAAACGCCCTACGGCAATAAGCCCTTCATGCCTGTTGCCAAAGGCTATTTTTAAATAAGCCTTTTGCCCAAGCTCAATAATACCGGCATTCTTGCGCCGGCATGCCTCAATAAAATCAGGTTCTTTGTTTGTAGAAAAAAACTCGGGGCAAAAATAAAGCGTATTAATTATTACGCCGCAGGTAAGGGCTAATTCTAATTCCTTAAGCCCTTCAATAAGAAAAAGCCTTTTTTTCTTGCGGGCAGAGCCATCCCTTAAATCCAGGGCTTCTTTTATCTTGAGGTTGGATTGGCTAGTGATTATATTTTTTTTAAAATCCACGTTAATAAGATTTAAGAATATACTTTGCTTTTGCCGGCAAGTGTGCCGATCCTGCTTTTAAGCGACGATAAAAGCTTATTATACGAAGCACAGAACAAAGCAATGCCTGAATCCTGAAGCTGGTTACAGACCTCATCAACACTAATACCTGCTTCAGCCAGTTTTTCTATCACTGCGTTAGCCTCTTCTTTATCATCGATAAACATAGGGCTGCCGTGATCCAGATAAGCGTCAAGAGTGACGCCGGGCATAGTGTTTACGGTTTCGCTATGTATAAGCCCATCGACATATTTCACGTCGCTATATAAAGGATTTTTTGTCCCTGTGGAAGCCCACAAAACTCTTTGCGGGTTCGCGTCATTTTCTCTTAAGCGCGTAAATTCTTTTCCTTCGAAGACTTCCTTAAAGCAGCCATAAATCATTTTGCAATTCGCGATAGCCGCTTTTCCCTGCAGCTTTTCCACTCCAAAACAAAGTTTTTTCTTATGCATCTCTTCTAACATCCTGTCGATTTCCGTATCCAAGCGGCTGACAAAAACACTTGCTACGGAATTTACTTTATTAAGCTTAAAGCCATCCCGCTCTCTATCTTTCAAGCCTTCGATATAAGCTAAAGCCGCTCGTTTGTAATGGTTAGTGGAAAAAAGCAGGGTCGCGTTAACGTTAATCCCTTCGCGTATTAAGGCACGGATTGCCGCGGGGGACTCCTCTGTGCCGGGGATTTTTATCATGATATTAGGCCTGTCGATCTTCTTAAAAATATGCCTTCCGTAATTGATAGTATCCGCCGGGCTATGGGCGGACTCCGGCAGGACTTCTATAGAAACATATCCGTCTATATAATTGCTTCTTTCGTAAGCATCCCTCAATAAATCTGCCGCGTCGCGCACATCCCAGACAGTAAGCTCGTCATAAATCGCGCTTATATCTAAACCCTGCCGGGTGAGCTCTTTTATCTTAGAATCATATTCCGCGGAAGAATTTATCGCCTTTTCGAAAATAGTGGGATTAGAAGTAACTCCTAAAACTCCTAAATCAAAAATCTTTTTTAAAAATCCTTTATTTATAAGCCGCCTTTCAATATTATCATACCAAGGGCTGACACCAAGGCTTTTAAGTTTTTGCAGGTTATTAATTCCGTCTGACATTTGTTTCCTTTCTTAAATAATCAACCCATTCCTATACGCGTTAAACCGTTTATTTATCCGGGCTAAAGTTAAATTCGCAAGCCCCTCCAATCCAAAGCCCTCAACATTGTACGAAGCCAGAACTGTCCCGTAAGCGATTGCCTTCTTGATTGCTTTTATATCAATTTTTTTAACTTTAGTCAGGTACCCCATAAATCCTCCGGCAAAAGAATCACCGGCGCCGGTAGGGTCAACCAGATCTTTGACCGGATACGCGGGCAGAGAAAACAGGAAATCATCGCAAGACAACAAAACGCCGTGCTCGCCTTTTTTAATGAGGACCATCTTAGGCCCGAGCTTACGCAAGCCTGCCGCGGCCTCGATCAGGCTGCTATGCCCCGAAAGATCCCTTGCCTCACCGTCGTTAGCCACAAAAATATCCACTTTCTTCATAGCCTTAAGCAGGCTTTCGCGCCTGTGTTTTATCCAATAATTCATACTGTCTAAGGCTACTAGTTTCGGGCAATTAATCGAAGACAAAAGATGGCTTTGAATATCCGGGTCGACATTCGCTAAAAATATGTACTCCATCTTTCTTTGTTCTTCGGTAATCCTGGGCCGGAATGCTGACAGCACTCCCAATTCCGTATTTAAAGTTAAAGCCGAATTCATATCGCCGTGATATTCGCCTTCCCAACGGAATGTCTTGCCGGATTCTTTCTGCAGGCTTGTTAAAATAATCCCTTTACGCCTTAAAAAATCAATATGCCGCTGGGGAAAATCCTCGCCGATAACTGCCACAAGGTTAACCGGCGTAAAAAAACGGGCAGCCATGGAAAAATGCGCGGCTGAACCGCCAAGCATATTAACCCTTTTGCCTTTTGGCGTTTTAACTGTATCTAACGCGACTGTCCCTAAAACTATTAAGCTCATCTTATTTCTCCAGAAATTTTTGCATATCTTCCGCTAAGGGCAAATTAAATGACAACAACTTACGGCTTTGCGGATGGATAAATTCTATTCCGCTTGAATGAAGCGCTGTCCTTCTGAACTTCACCTTAAAATCTTTCGCGAAAGCAAACCTTCTCTCTCCGACCAACGGATGGCCTATTTGTTTAAACTGTATCCTTATCTGATTAGTCCTGCCGGTAACCGGAGTAACCTCTACTACTGAAAATCCTTCTTTGTATTCCAACACCTTATATTCAGTCCTGGCAAGCTTTGGCTTTTCAAAGGGATTATCCCGCAGGTATCCGGTAATCACGCCTTTTGGTTTGGCAAGCTTTCCTTGCGCGAAGGCGACATAACGTTTTTTTACTTTACGGCGCTTAAATTCGCCCATCAAGAAATCGCGCGCGCCTTTATTCTTGGCTAAAATAATAAGCCCGGAAGTATCCCTGTCAAGGCGGTGTGCCGGATACGCTTTTAACAAAGAACTCAAAGTGTGTTTTTCTTTTCTGGGTGTAGGGACAGTCAAAAGGCCCGGAGGCTTATTGGCGACTATGATAAAATCATCCTCATAGACAATCTTTATATTGCTCACTGAAATATTATAGCATTTATCGCAAAATTTGCATTAGGATTCTTACTTCCGCATATCGTCATTGCGAGGAGCTATAGTTGATATGTAGCGACGAAGCAATCTCACTTTAAAAACGTGATTGCTTCGTCACTTATGTGCCAAACAAAGGTTCCTCGCGATGACGGCATGAAAGTTCCACTATAATAACTAACTCATCGCGAAATTTCTATGTTGCTACAGGTGGGGCTTGAGGATTATTTGAAGAAGGCGGCTTACCGCAACTGGCGTGCTCTTCCTTCAGGCGCTGGTGCAATGTTTTTTCCAAAGCTAAAGACTGATTTAAGGCGTCGACTACCCTCTCCAATTCCGCGTATTGCTCCCTTAAACCATGGTAAACTTCCTGAGAAGATTTCAACTCGGTTTTTAAATCAGAAACTAAATTACCTTTATCTTTCAGCTCTTCCTCTGATTTTTCCAGCTGCGGTTCGAGCGCGGGCTTATTTTCAAGCTGGACCCTTAACGCGTTAACCTGTTCGCAGGCATTAGAAAATTGGTTTTGCGCCTCTTTAAGCTTTTTTGATAATTCTCCCTTTTCAACAGCTTCCTGCTGCAGGCTGGCGTCTTTTTTCTTCAGTTCCTCTTTTAATTTATCCGCTTCGCCGTCCGCGGGTTTATTCTGTAATTGTTTATTTAATCCTTCTTTATCTGCCGTCAACTCAAGTATTTTTTTCTGCGCCTCCTTAAGCTCCAGGCCTTGCTTTTCTTTAGCGGCCGACTCGTTCTTTAAGGCCTCGTCTTTTTTCTTGAGTTCTTCCTGCAATGGCCCTATTCGCTCTTGAGAGGCCAATTTATCCTTTGCGCCGGATAACTCCTTCTGCAAAGAAACGATCTGATTCTCTTTATCTTTTAACTGGACGGAAGATTTAGCGGCCCAATCCTTAGCCTGCGCTTCTATCTGGCCCTTAAACAATCCCCCAGCTTTCTCTAACTCTGTATTTTTATCCTGAAGCCCCTTTATCTTTTCCTCATATTCAAGCCGCAGGCTGACAGCCTCATCCGTGGTAGTGCCTTGTTTAGCCGGGCCTTTTATATATGAATACACGATAAATAATGCCGCGAACACAAGGATAACAAAGAAAATAATAAAAACCTGCTGGCCAAACAACACAGAGCTTAAGGAAGTTAATATATCCATAATATAGCCTTTCGGGTGATGGAGAGGTAAAAAAAACCCCGCACTTTCCTCACAAGATAATTTTGCTGAAGAAAGCGCGGGGAATTTTTATTTCTTGGATTTTAATTTATCAACTATATCTTGTGTAGTTTTCCCTGCGATATCTTTGCATCCTAAACCGAATGCCAAAGCACAGGCCAGGCCCAACGAGGCAAGCACTACTGTGATAGCCAGGTTGATAGTCTGGGTCCCTATTTGCAATTGCTCCAAGGCGATAATTATACCAAATATCACAATAACCCATTGTGATATTTTGCCTAAGAGATTTGCCTGCTCAACTCCGGCGTTTGCCGCTGTTGTCAATACGGCTGAATTCACAAATGAAGCAAAAAACAAACTCAGCACTAATACGACCACAGCCGAAATAACCCGCGGGATATAAAGCACTATCGCGTCCAGCATTCCAGGCTTCACGTTAACTACGCTGATAGCGATAACAAGGCCAATCAACATCACCAACCAATAGCAAAGTACCGCTATAAGTTCCGAGATGCTGTACTTTATTCCGCCTTTTGACAAAACCTTATCTACGCCGACCCTTTCTGAAGTGGAGTCAAGCTGTAAGATATCAAGAATACGCAACACCATATTCTTAACCATCTTAGCAACTATCCATCCCACCAACAGAATAAGAATGACTGCACAGAGAGCAGATACGAATGCACCAGCTTGAGTAAGCATTGTCCTGACTGGTACTACTATGAGCTCCTTCAGCATCATTCACCTCCTTATTTTGAGCGCTGTCCACACCTTACAATTTTTATATCAAGAACCTGGCCTTCGGATTAGAACTTTCAGCCAGTTTCGCAGGCGAGGTGCCTCAATTTGTTTTAAATGTAGCATACTGAATAAGTTATGTCAAGTAAAATTTGCCGAAGGCAAATTTTACTTGATCCTTAAGCGCCGTCGAATAGGCGGCGCGAAGGATCTTAATCGAGCCAAAAGCAGATTTTATTTGGATTAATTTAAATCGAACTTCATCCCATCATATGCCGCGATAACCCTTATGCCCAGCTCTTCACTTAAACTTTTCGCGATCATAGCAGGTTTATTCTTAAGCATCGACATGCCGAAATGTGTGATTACGGCGGCCTTCGGTTTTATTTCGGAAATTAACTTTCTGGCGCCGGACAGGCTTAAATGTTCGATCTCCGGACGCTCGTCGTAAAAAACAACATTAAGTATAATCACATCGGCCTTATAGAGGCTTTTCAGGCCTTCAAAATAACGCGTATCGCTTATAAGCGAAACTTTTTTCGCGACATCACAGCCGGGGAAATTAAAACGCAGCCCGTATGTTTCGACAGAATGTTCCTGCCTGCAAGGCGCCTGGAATTCGATTGCCTTAAGCCTGTATTTTTTATTTGCTTTTAAAATGACAATGTCTTCCGCGGCGTTACGCAGATGCTTGAGTATTACAGGGTCTTTAACTATCGCGTCTTTCGGCAAAAAAACCACTCCCCTCTTTTTAAAGCCTCCTTCGGTCATCGCCTCTATCATCACATTAATATCGTTGGAATGATCCAGGTGCCGATGGGTAAGAAGTATCCCGTCTAACTTCCCCGGATCCATTTTAGGCCGGCTCAAATTACAGCGGACAATACAACCCGGGCCCGGGTCAATCAAAAGGTTAGCCCCCTCATAAGAAACCCATAGGCCGGCGCTTGAGCGCAGTTGTTTAATCATCACAAACCGCGCTCCGGCTGTGCCGAGGAATTTTATATAATTTTCGCCCATAATAATATCAATAAATTCGTCATTGCGAGGAGCTGTCGTTTAAACTGGCGACGAAGCAATCTCTCATCTTAAAACGTGATTGCTTCGTCACCTAAAGCTGACGCGGGTTCCTCGCAATGACGGTTTTACAACGGTCTCAATTTAAGATTTAATCCACAACTTCCGCAATTCATCCGTAATCTTTGCCGCGTCCGTAGGATACAGCGGCTTTTTTTCATCCGCCTGCGCCTTATTTTCTTTCGGGGCGCCTCGTGAAACAAAATCTTCTACCGCCTCAACCTTTGCCCCTGCCTGTTTGGCGTAAAACTGGACCTCCCGGTCATTCGTCCCTACA
>CAKKQA010000145.1 GCA_919901925.1 Omnitrophica bacterium GWA2_41_15
TGGGCCATAGAGGGTTTTATTAAGCAAACATATGAAATTTTTGGCGCCGAGGCAGACACTATTTTTAGACGGGAATTAGAAGATATAATAAGAATGCGGGAAGATTTGTTTAGATATGTAAATATTTTTTGGAGTAATAATGTGACGGGTTTATTTGTAGAAAAACTAAATACGCGTTTACAAGAAGAAATAAAAGATGCCGGAAAAGCTTTTATATTGTCTGCGCCAGCCGCTTCAAGGCCTGCCTCCTCCTCGCCGGCAGGGCGCGGTTTAAACAGGAATCTTACGAATGCGGATGTATCATCGCGGATGTCAGTCAATGAAGCCGAAGGGATTTCTCTTGCTTGGGATGAGCTTACCCGCCCGGATATTAGCAACAGCCGTTTGGCGGCGCAAGTTTATTATTACATCTGCCGGAGTAATCCTGGCATGCAGGAGGCAATGTATCATTATAAAGGCCTGATTAATCTTGATGATGAAGAGTGGGAAGATGGATATTATTATCCTTTTGTTTGTTTAGAAGCTTCTGTTTTAGTCGGCAGTAATGTGAAATTTAAATTTCGCCAACGGGTTGAAGTGAAAATTGCCAGCCGCAATGGGCATGTTTGGCCGGTTTTGTTTATTGGCAATAATGTTTATTACGTTGATATTGTCCTAGGGCAAAGATTTATGTCAGATAGCTTAATGGCTACTTGGAAATTAGTCCGTCGAGGAGATTTCGATGTTTTTGGCGAAAAGTTTATAGAGGAATACCACAACGCGGGATTAGATAAGGTTGTATTTAAGAAAATTGAAGGCGTTGATTATTTTGGCGGGCAGTTAAGCCGGGAAGATTTAGTAATGGACTTTACAAGTAAAGGCGTCTCATCAAGCCATGGATGGCCTACACGGGCAAGAAAGCTGTTTGCGCGGGTTTCACAAGGCGCTCATCCAAAAACCGCCTCCTCGCCGGTTCGAGAAACGCAAACAGCGGCGTCTTTTTCAGGCTTGGGCTTAACTGCTTTGCAGCAAGAGATTGTCCGTGTCCTTGAAGGATTAGGCGGAGTTGCCACGGCCAGCGAAATTCATAGGGCGTTTGGTAGATGCACATTGCCGGGAATTGGTTTTGCAATTCGGCATATAAATTGGCAGGAACTTAATGACGCAAGGCGTAAGGAAGGCAAACAAGAACTAAGCGTGACGTCTCATAGTGTTGTTATGCGGCAGCGAATTCGTGAGGCTCAAGAGGCCGCAGAACAAAGGAGACAACGTTTAGCGCAGAAAACGCAAGAAGAAATGGCCGTCCGTCAAATGCGCAATGAATGGTTCATGCAAATTTACGGCCCCTTATTAAATAAAGAAGGAATGACGCAACAAATAATAGCCCGTCAAATAAACATATCCCAAGGGTATTTAAGTCAGATAGTTAACGGCGGGAGAAATGCCACGCCGGAGGTATTGAAGCGTTTGGAGCAGGTAGTTGTCTCGTCACCCGCCGCCTCCTCGCCGGCATTGTCATTGCGAGGAGCCTGCTATCTGCAAATCGGCGACGAAGCAATCACATTTTTAAAAATAGAGATTGCTTCGCCGCATAATATAGGACTAGAGCGGCTCGCAATGACGCGTGATAGCGCCGCCTCGTCTCCGGCCGGCGTTGTAGGGGCCGCATTTGTGCGGCCCGAAGAAACGGGTACTGCTTCAAGCCCCGCCAGGGGACATGATTACAATACAGGCCGGCATCGGCGCCCCATGCAATATCAAAGGCCATCGCAGGCCCAAAGAAAAGATAACTATTATTTGCGTAAGGAGCTTAAACTTGCGCAGATAATAGCTCGTTTTGAAGAGGGTTATTCGCACGTTGATAGGGTAGAGGAAGAAACATTGTTAGAAGTAATTTCTATGTGCAGAAAATTTTCAAGGCGATACCCCGGAAATATTCAGGCAAATATGATATACGCCGAAAGCCTTCGCCTGATTAAAGATTATGATAAAGCTGAAGAAATGTTTAGGCGGATATTAGATAATCCTGAATGTAATGACAGCGATATGAGGCGGGCATATAACGGGTTAGGAAAAGTAAATATGGAAAGAGCAAGGCTATTATTCAAGCCGCTTATAAACTACGCGAAGCGTATAGGGTGTGGTTTGGATAGAAATGGAATAGAAGACAACTATGATTTCAGGGAGTTTATCCATTATACATTGTTAGCGGAGGATTTATTTAAGGAAGTAATTAAGCTGGCCGATAAATCTTTTAGGAGAGGGCAGTTAGTCCGGGCTTGTGGTGGATTGAGCTGTTTAGAACTTCTGCGCGCCGGGCTATTTGAGGCTTTGTGGGATATAGCGAGGCTTTCGTGCGCCGTAGAGCCGGAATATCTACGCGGCTACGCGGCAAATTTCTACGAGTCAGCTGCCGGGTATTTAAGTTATGCCCAAGAAGCCCATGAATACATGGTGTCAAACGGCGGGATAAATAATGAGGAGTCAGTTGAAAGCCAGAGGCGAGAGCTCGCATCAATCGAGTCCACATATCATCAGGCATTTTCTGAATTTATCAGAAAAACCGCCGCCGCTTCTTCCTTAACCGCCTCCTCTCCGGCGGAAGCGGCCGCGTGCCAACCCCCGGGGTTGACATTGGTATTCTTCTGTAGGGGCGCCATTTATGGCGCCCGCCGAGTTAACGGGCTTGATGAATCAAACCCCTACAATAGAGATAACCACGCCTCATCCTCGCCTGTGAAGATAACGGGCCAGGGCGGGAAGACGCGGGTAAATCCTAAGGGGCAGGTTTATTTTAATGGTAAATTGCATTATGTGGGGTCAGCTTATAAAGGGCGAATGGCGAACGAACCTTCAAGTTCGCCAATAGAATCCCAAGAGAGCTATTTAGAAGATGTTTTAGAATATTTGGGCGGGATAACGCCATATTTGCTGGAGGCTGTAAGTTTGTTCCAAAGTTATAAATTTGAACATGTAATCAGCGGATACTATATGATCGGCAGTTTTGCTAACGGATATTTAAGGTGCCCGCCCAAAGATATTGATTTCGTGGTGGAGTTTACGCCGCATTACTATAACGGCATTGGGTGTATTGAGCAGGGGAAAGAAATTAATGCCAGGCTCGAGGAGATAAGCGCCAGGGCAGGGGTTAAGTTCCATTTAAACTTTTTAGCCGTGGGCAGAGTCCTTAAAGTAAATCCCGATAATACGCTTTTAGATACAGGAGATGTATTTTATCCTGATATAGTAAAGTCCAATCCGGAAATAAATTATACTTTGATAGAATTAACCTTGTTGGATTTGTCTTATCGTCCGGGTTTCTTTGTTGAGCTCTACAGGAATATTTATCTCATGCGTGCCTCCGGCGGTATTTCTTCGCCTATCGGAAAAGAAAGGGATAGCATCAAGCCTCCTTCGTGCGCCTCCTCGCCCGGGGAAGAAACATCCGTCATTGCGAGGAGCAATCGTTCTGCGAGAGGCGACGAAGCAATCTCAATTTCTGCGGCAGGGTTAGGTGCATCAGGAGAAGATATCGGCCGCTTATTTAGAGTTGATTATGTGAGTGGGATTGCTTTGCCTTGGCAGGAGTTGATAAAGCCGGATATCGACAGCCCGCTTGCGGCAGAGGTTTACGCCATTGCCGGCAGAATTAACCCATATCTACAGAGGGCAACATATGAGTTGATTGAGCCGGATAGTGGAGTTGATTTTAAAGATGTTTTTTCTTACCCTTTTGTTTGTTTAATGGCTTCTATTGTTTCAAGTTACATTTTAAAATCAAGGTTTTCTTCAGCGGCTGGGGTTTCAATTAGGATTATCGAGCGTGACGGACATTATTGGGTGGTTTTATTTATAGGCGATGGCGTATATTATCTGGATTTTACTTTGGGCCAAAGATTTATGGGCCCTCAATTAAGAGAGCTGTGGGAAGAATTAAGGGCGCGAGACATTAGAAGTTTCAGCCGGTTTATAAAAGCATATAGCCATAGTGGTTTAGCCGTGTTGGTATTTAAGAAAGTAGGCGAGAAAGATTATTTTCGGCGTACGATTAGGGATGAAGAGATGGCAGGAGGCGCGAGGTTTACTGATAGTGCTTTGAGGTTTGGTAATTATAGGGAATTATTCGCGCAGGTTACCGAAAGAGTTATTAGAGCAGCCAGTAGCTCCATTATCCAAGCAAAAACAGCAGCCTTCGCCGCCTCGTCGCCGGCGGGCGTTCCACTATTTGGCAAGTTTTATGAATTCTTCAACGGTAAGT
>CAKKQA010000146.1 GCA_919901925.1 Omnitrophica bacterium GWA2_41_15
CACCCTGCTTTTCATGATATTCAAATTTCACCTCTCCAAGGCTATTGCCAAGATGAGTAACGGTAATTTCTGTGCCATCACCTTTTAGCACTCCGGGTAAAGTTAAGCCATTTAAACTCTGAATATCTTCTTCAAACAAGAAACCATGTTTAAAATCTTTTATTAGCACCAGTGGTTTCCTGCCTGAACTGACAACTTTTTCTCTTTTCTCTAAAATAATCGCTCCCGATACCTCTTGCTTAAAACCGCTCCTATAAAAATCTTCTTTTAAATCATCGCAAAGAAAACTGATTCCGACTATTATTGCGATATCTGCCTTGCCTGAAATAATACAATCGCACCCAGATATAATCGCGCTAGACCCGGATATACATCCGTTTGTGAAAGTTAAATTAAATCCTTTTACTTTAAACTGTATAGCTAACCATGCGGCGATAGAATTAGCTGTTGTATAAGGAAATAACGAGGGGTTGACTAATAAAGGCGGGCTGGTCTTGTATTTGCGGAAAAACTCTGTTTTAAACTCTTCCACCCCATAGGAATTACCAAGAATAACAGCTATCTTTTCACTATCATATTCAGAAATACAGGTTTTCGACATAGACAACGCCTTCATAAATGCGATCGCGGTTAATTTTTGTATGCGATGCAATTCATAAGGGCCTTTATCAATATCACTAATAATATCGGTATATAACGATGCGTCTATTTCAGGGTTTTTCCCTCTTTCCTTATTTAAACCATCTAAAATAGCCTCTATCCCATCCCCTAAACCGGTAATCACGCTTATACCGCTGACTGCTACATCTAAACTCATTTTGATCCTTTTCCCAACAGAACAACTCCATTCTGCCCACCGAATCCAGCCGATAAGGATAAACTAACATTAACTTCTTTTTCGCAAGCTTTGTTAAAAACATAATCTAGATCGCATTCAGGATCTGCCGTTTCATGGTTTATTGTCGGAGGGATTATTCCTGTCAGCATAGTCATAACACAGCTTATCGCTTCAATAACCGCGGAGGCGCCTAATGTATGGCCAATCATTGATTTAATAGAGCTGATTTTTAAACCGTAGGCTTTTTTGCCAAGCGACCGTTTAATTGCCTTGGTTTCTATCGAATCATTATAAACCGTTCCTGTCCCGTGGGCATTGATATAATCAAGCTCATCCAACTTAATCCCTGATTCGGTTACCGCCTTATTAATCGCTAAAGATAACCCCTCGCCGTCACCTCGCGGCCTAACTAAATTATAAGCATCGATAGACGATGAAAAACCTATTAATTGAGCGTAAATATTTGCCTTGCGTTTTAGCGCGTGTTCCCTTTCCTCTAATAACATTACGCCTGCCCCTTCACTTAATGCCAAACCTGTTCGATTTTTATCAAACGGCCGCACTAACCCATCCTTAGTAAGCGCGTCTAAAGCGCTAAAACCCTGAAAAACAAACTCACTAAGCACATCAGCGCCGCCGGCAAGCATTACATCAATCCGCCCTTGCTTAATTTCATTAAGCGCTATGCCTAAGGCGTCCGCGCTTGAAGAACATGCTGTATTAACAGAAATATTTGGGCCGCTTAAATGCCATCGTTTAGCGATATAAGCAGGAATAGAGTTAACTGAATAATCGTTTAAAAGGTTCTTTTTACGGCTTGTTTTGTTTAAAAAAAGGCTATCCAGATATTCTTCCCCGGACTCAATTCCGCCAAGAATGGTCCCAAAAGTGATTCCAATTCTTTCAGAGCTAGGATTTAATTTTGACGCCTCCAATGCCTGTTTACAAGCTAATGCAAAGAGTTTTAAACACCGATCATGCTCTTTAAAAAAAGGATCGTTTAGATATGACTCAAACCCTGCGACCTCTCCGCCAACATTGCATTTATGCCCGCTGGTACTAAATGATTTTATCGGCCTTATTGAATTTTCGCCCTTACAAAGCTTTTTCCAAAACGCATCTATCCCTTCTCCGCAATCAAGGGGAGTAACAATGCCTAACCCGGTAACAACAACTTCTCTGCCCATATTTATCAATCCACACTCAACAAGCCAACGATTATTCCTTCGCCCACTTTTTATTCCAATGTTCACGAAGGTATTTAAAATATACAATTGAGCCTACTTGACGCGCTAAAGCGCTTAAAAAAGAAGAATCGCCTAAACACGCCTGGCAATAAGGATGCTTAATACGCAACCCCTTAAAAGCTCTAATATAATCTTGTATGTTTTCTTGAGCAAATACCTCTTTAATAGTATTTTGTTTTATATTCCCGAACTTTGTGTTCCCATCGAAGTCTACACAGCAGAAAACTATATCTCCGTTCCAAAGTATCCCGAAATGCTTTGTCAGCCCTTCACAACAGCCGATAAAAGCCCTATGGATATTTCTGGCGATTAAACCGCGATGAACCCAATCGCCAAGGACCCGGGTTTCCAGGAAAAGGCTGTCCGTTATTTTTAATTTATTCCAAACTAACATATTCAATCCTAATAACTGATCCCTAAACCTGCGCATATTTGATTCCATGCTATTTCGCGCCTTTTCATCCAATAATTCCGCAAGGATTGCGCTCAACCAAGAATCAACATGTTTAACCAAACTCTTATTGTTATCGACAATGGTAAATGCTTGGGTAGGAAGCAAAATCTTCTTAAATGGGGTAGTTAAAAATGAAAGGGTAATTTTTGTATTAGCTTTTCTTGTCAAAGCTTTCGCGATTAAAAAAGAAATATGTTTTTTATATTCGTCAAATTTTATTTGACTATTTCTTAATTCAAAAGACTTTTCATCTGGGGTCTGCACGGAAAACAAAATATGATCAATATTTGCTCCTAATAACCCATCAAACAGCTCTTCTGTCAAAATCGAACCATTCGTAGTAAGGTGGACTTTTAACCCTTTATTTTTCGCATATTCTACGGCCCTGTATAGTTCAGGATATAGAGCCGGCTCCCCCATAACATGAAACAAGACCAAATCAGTCAACTTTTCGCGCGATACTTCGTCCAGAACTTTGCACAAGAGGCTAAAATCAATATTTCCCCGCGCCCTAGTCATAAGGGAATCAGGACAAAACGCGCAGGAAAAATTGCAGTTATTAGTTAGTTCAATATGTATCCGCTGAAAATGCATTTCCCATCGTCTTTTTGTATTTAAAATAGTTTAAAATAAATTCGCAATGTATTCATCCATTGCTTTTGTCAGTATGTGCTGTGGATGATAACCGCCCAAGGTATTCAAAGTGCCATGGCCTACAAATTCTACGGAATCAATAAGCTTACTGACCTCGACATCGTAAATATCCATTTGCATATCAATTTGATCTACTTGATTATTCCACTCGGTGACATGATCTTCCCAGCGTGATATTTTTGAATCAACTAAATAAGTAAAACCAGAATTTTTTGCTTTTTTAAGGCCTTCATCAAGCCTTTCTCCTTCCGGCGCTATCTCAACACGTTTCAAATGTTTGGTAAAATCCGAATAGATTAAGGTCCCAATTATTTTCCCTGTGCCTACGCATTCCTTTGAAAAATACATAGCATTAGCCGGAACCAATATATACGCGGAACTGGACGAATCCAGTTTTGGTGACGGTTCTTTTGTTAAACGGTTATATTGAACACCCGCGCATCCTGTAAGCATGAAAAGTGAAATTAAAATCGTTAAAAATCTCATTGCTGTTCCTTTCTTTATAAATCTAACGAATATAAACCATAAAATGGCTATCACAAGGAAAATAGGAGACGAAATAAATAGACTCAAAATTAACAACAGAGAAAGAATAAATATTTCAATTAGCCGCATTTGTCTTCTCCAGTAGAACTTTATTTATATCTGGAATGATTTTCTTCATAATATCCTGTAAAGTTATTTCTAGCGTTTTCCCAAATGATGCAGCAGTAGATGCCCAAGCCATTCCACAATTTCTTTCTGCAGAATATTCCTTAGACAGAATAACTTTATCACTTTTTTTCAAGACTATATTCAATTTTAATCTGCCCCCATAATTCATATAAGCATTGACATATATATCAAGCGCTGTGCCTTCGAGAGTAACGGCAGTATTTGTGTCATCCGAAATAACGTATCCCGCGTTTGTCAGCTCTTTTCTAAAAGCATCTGCTAACCATTCCTCTTCACTATTTTGAGGTATTATGTCAGCACACCTCATGCCATAGCCATTTCTTACATCCCCGATTTTCTCAGTGCTCCATGTCCTTTCGTCTTTAAATGGGGCAACTTTAATAGTTATATTATTCTTTGGCGCAGCTGGAAGTATCGTAGAATATGTCAGCATAGGCCTTCTTGTCCCGAATGCGCATCCAGACAAAAGTAAAACTAAAACAAACAATAAAACTTTTCTCTTCATCTTCATCCTCCCTTATAGATAATCCTACACACAAATCCTGCCGTCTAAAAGCTGAATTTTCCGGTCAAAGTATTCCACAGCAGGGCTTTCGTGAGTAACCATCACCACTGTTACTTTATTCTGACGGTTAAAACGGCGCAACAGCTGCAGGATATTCTCTTTATTACAGGAATCAAGGCTTCCGGTCGGCTCATCCGCGAAGATTACCGAAGGATTAGCCACTAAAGCCCTCGCCACTGCAACTCTCTGCCGTTGCCCCATTGAAATAAGCTTGACCTGCGCTTTTATCTTATCCGTTAAGCCTACCTCTTCAATAATTTCTTTGGTTCTCGATATTCGCTGCCTGCGGGTTAGAGGCAATTCCATTAATGGCAGCATAACATTTTCCATAACATTGAGATTCTGCCAAAGATAAAATGCCTGAAAAACAAAACCTATATTTTTCACTCTAAATCCTTTACTGCCATATACATCTTGAATAGATTTTCCTTTAAAATAAACCTTTCCGCTTGACGGTAAATCTAACCCGCCCAACAGATGCAAAAGCGTGGATTTTCCACTGCCACTGGGGCCGCCTATAATTAATACTTCTCCTGTATAAACTTGTAGAGAAATATCATCAACGGCTTTTACCTGTCCATCCTCGTAAAACTTGGAAATATTTATAGCTTCCAATATTATTGAATTATTCATACCGCAATACCTCTATAGGCTGTATGGAAACAGCCTTAACCGCGGGATATATTCCGGCGAGCATACCGACTAAAACAGAAAGGCCAAATGTATTGGCTATAAAGGAAGGATCATACGTCATAACGATAAAACCTTGGATTTGAGGCAAAGTAACCAATATTCGCATAATTACGTAACCAAGGATTACGCCGGTAATCCCTCCTAATATTCCGTATATAATTGATTCTAAAATAACAAGTTTGATAATCCGTAATTTCCGCCAACCAATAGCCAAAAGGACTCCAATTTCTTTTGTCCTTTCCAATACAGCAGTAGTCATAGTGTTAATAATACCCATAATCGCAATAAGCAATGCCACCATAGAGATAGCCCAAGTGAAACTGAAAATCGTTGAAAATGGAGTCGCGATAAAGTTTTGCACATCTTTAACCTCTAAATCACCAAACCCCGCATTGATGCTATTTTGCACATCTTGAGCTATATATTTACGCTGTTTTAGGCTCATTTTTAAGGAATCTCCAAAATCGAGCCTTAAATTAATAGCCGTAATCTTTCCGGGAGTATTCTTTATTTTCTGCAAAGCGCTTAATGGAACAATAATTGTCCCATCTTCAAGCATGTTCATGCTTTGAAATATACCTCGTATATAAAACTCTTCTCCTCTAATATTGATTTTATCGCCCTTAGACTTTTTTAAACGCCTGGCAGCGATAGAGCCTAGAAGCGCGTCATGCTCACCCTGCAGGGAAGAACCGTCTATTTTAAGATCTTCCAGAAGATAACAACCGGGTTCCCATCCTATTATCAGAAAATATTGCTTAAATTGTATGGCGTAAAAATAAAAAAGTATTGGACTTGCTTGCTGTACGCGAGGCATGAGTTTTAAACGCGCAACATAAGATTGGTCAATTGTGCTAGAGAATATGTCGAGGGTAGACTTTTCCATTACAACTAAATCCGTCCCTCTGGTTTTATAGGTAGTTTGGAGGGCTTTTTCAAGATTATAAGTAAGCCCCCGCAAAGAAACATACGCGGAAATGCTTATACCTACTCCCAAAACAGTAAGTAAACTGCGTATTTTTTGATGCCAAAGATTTTTGACGATAATAGTAAATAGATTCATAGTAAATGACTAAAAAAGGGCCAACCTCCTAAAATGCTCATTTTTATTCGGTTGACCCTTCTTATTTTAGTTAATTAAGTTAAATATACCATATAAATCCAAGAAAAACAAGGCTTCTTACTATGAAAAACACATATCACGCAATTTCTTAACCCTGTAATCGCTTTCTGGCTTTGCGCTTTTTATGGATTTTATCCAGTTCCACATAATCATTCGGCTTGGTTTTCTGGTCCCTTTCTTTAGCTAAATAACCGATCCTCATATCCTCGATTGTTTTAAGTAATTCTTTCATACGGTTATATTTTTTATAGGAGGCGCGCGATATTTTCCTTGGTAAAGATATTTAAATCGCCTGGATTTTCAAGAAACTGCCCCACATCAGCTTTAACCTTTTTCCAATCCGTACGCTCAACCACTCCGCGAATCAAAGCCCTCCAGCTGCTTTTTTGAGGATAATCCTTATTCCACTTTGTCTGTTGAAGGGAATTCTTAAGAAGTTTGAAGTTCGGTTCTATCCCCTTCCATCTCGATAAATACCAACCAAGGTCAAAGTAATCTCTTCCCTTGGCATATCTTCTACTTAACAAGGCGTGGAGCTTGCCGGCAAAAAGCGATTCAATATCATAAGACAAAAACGAAATAGGAAAATATTTATTTACAATCTGTGTTTCGAGGGCAGCGCCTTTGGGAGGATTATTGTCTATTTCAATTTTAACGGAGAAAATCTGGCTTTTTAAAGGCGAAATCCCCGCTTCTAACATTAAGCCGGAAAATTTAATAAAAGCTGAATTAACGGTTTTTTTATCGCTGTAAACAGCCGCGGCGTTATACCCTGCCGCGGAAAGTTCAGACGTAATTTTCTTTACTAACGCGGCAAAGGCGACAGGCGGCTTTTTGGTTAAAGAAAAATCAAGGCCTTCGGAAAACCGCGGCAGGCCATACAAAAATCTAAGCGCGGTGCCGCCTAAAAAAGCCACAGAACGAAATACTCCTTCATCGTGCATTACCCTTAGGATATACGCCTGTAAATACTCCCGCATCGCATTTAGCTTAGAATTGTATCCGGTTTTTCCTGATACTAATTCCAACAAATAATCCTTCATAAGCGCCTTTCTTCTTTCTTATGCTTAGCGGCATATTCTTTGATGACCCGCGCTACTCTTAAAACACCGGGACTTTCAAACCTTTGGGCAAATTCGATTAGTTTAGTGAAATTAATTCTTTTAAAGTTTTGCAGGCGCATTTCAGCCAGATAATCTTCGTCAATCTTCAGGCCATTTAGATAGAAAAAATCAAGCAGTGCTTTCTCGGGGCGAGCGATAAACGCAGTTTGTTTATTTACGCTAATCGCGTCATAACCCCAAAAAAGCCCATTCCTAATATGGCGGTAGGCAAACGTGCCAAAGGCAGTTACGATTTTTTCCGGCCTTTTAGTAGTAACGCAAGTATAAACCGGAACCCCTTCCGGAATAAGCCCGTGGTATTCAAATGCCTTTTCCAGGCTGATATATGACGGCTTCTTTAGCGCCATCGCAAGATAAGGCTCATAAATATCCGCTTTGCGGAACGTCTCGGCTAAGACATAGATATTATTCTTAAGTTTGAGCAGTTTCCCGGACTTACACCAACGGCTCAACCGCACTTTCACCGGGCCGGGATTAGCCACTCCAACAAGCAGGCCTTCCGCGTCAATTACCGGCAGGCCCCTAACTCGATTAATGAAGGCTTCTAGTTTCATAGTAGAAGTTTAACATATATGTTAATAAAATGCAACGTAAATTTTAAGGATATTTTGGAATCGCATTTACTGGCTGGCTCTTTTTATAATTGCAATAAGAGTGCTGACTAAAAAAAACGCAAATACAAGCCCTGCAATAAGATAATACAATTTCCAAGCCGCTTGATTAGAAAACCCTATGCAAGGAAGAAAAAATACAGCGATACATCCCAAAATTATCGCCCAAACCTTTCTGCCAAGATAATAATTTAGATATGCTCCGTAAGCACCGACAGCGATTATGACAATTATCAGCAAAAGATGAATATTAAAAGGGATTTTTAGCAACGCCAGGAATGAAGCTAACACCCCAAGATAATATAGAATACCATGCTTAAGAAGGCCCCGCGGTATCTTTTTCATATGCCTTTCTTCTACTATTATAACTAATTAGAAAAACCTTACTTGACAAGCTTATCTTTGTGAATAAGATACACACCGTCTCTTCTAGCCAGCTCGACCATATCCTTCGTAAAACCACTTTTGCTGAAAAGGATATAGTGCTCCTTTCGCGATCCCTTCTTCCAATCAACGCGCGCTGCCTTTTCTTTTAACTCCGCATAGATATTCGTGCCGACTTGCTTCTGCGACCATTTTGCTTCTCCAAACAAGATGTCTTTTGTCTGGGAGTTGAGAGCGACTACATCGATCTCTTCATTGTCCTCCCACCATTTTCCGACCCGCTCGAATGTGAATAACTCATCCCTAAAATCATTTATCATTTGACGGCATACCGCTTCATACGTCCAGCCTTCTAGCATTTTAAAGCTCTCTTTCATCTTCCTTAAAACTTCATCGTATCTCTGTATCTCGAGATCGCTCTTATATGGAAACACATATTGAAACCAGAACCGGAAAAAGTTATCCGTTATGGCGTAAAACCCTTTCCGCGACTTTTGCGGCGCGTCTTCGGTAACAGGCACCTCTCTCTCGATAATTTGAAGCCGCTCAAGCGTCATCAGGTACTTTGTAAGGAAGCTCTTCTCAAGGCCCGTTTCGTTCACGATCTCGCCGAATTTTCGCTTCCCCCATGAAACAGCACGGAGGATCGACAGATAATTTTTCGGTTCCCTGAACTCCTCTTTCAGTATAAACTCAACCTCATTATGAAGGAATTCGGTATTCAAGAATACCTTCTCTTTTATATTATCATCTACGGAAAGGGCAGGATCCCACTGTAAAATATAGGCCGGAATTCCTCCAACGATAGTATAGATACTTAAGGCTTCGTCAAAATCCTTTTTTGGGAAAAACTTCCGCGCTTCCTTGAAAAGAAGTGGTTTAATAAGGATCTGGCCTGTCCGCCTGCCATAGAGAGGCGCCTTGTATGTAAGGGCTTCCGACTCCATCATGCCAATGCTTGAACCGGATAAAATAAGGAATATCCCGGTGTCCTTCAAGCTTTCATCCCATCCTTTTTGAAAAACCGAGCTTATTGATCTGTCGGCTTCGACAAGATAGGGATACTCATCGATCGCGAAAATGAATTTGCCTTTCTTGTGCTTCTTTATATAATTAAAAACCTCGAGCCAGTTTTCAAATCCGCGGCTTTTTAATATATCGTCATTAAACATATCACCGATGATTTGACCGAGCTCTCTTAGTTGTTCTAATGACGTCCGCTTATCGGCAAGAAAATAGACAGCTTCTTTACCTTTGATAAATTGCTTAATGAGCTCGGTTTTCCCGATTCTGCGTTTCCCATAGACGATAATAAACTGCGATGAGCCCTTAGCCCACCTATCTTTTAATGCCTTTATCTCGATTTCCCGGTTAATAAACTTCATATTTCACCCCTCCTAATTAGTATACTCACGATTAGTATACTCCAAAGTATACTAATAGTCAAGAGCCACTCGGAAATCCAGGGACACAATTGCTATCAAGAAAATTCACTCTGACCCCTTATTTCCTCTACCCATCAAATACTTTCAAAGTTTACCCGCATACCCAAAACATCCAATATTTTCTTAAGCGTCCGCAAAGAAATGTTTTCCCTGCCTCGTTCTATGCGAGATATAACCTGCTGGGAAATATTTAATCTCTTGGCTATGCCCGCCTGCGTCAACCCTTTCATCTTACGCGCTATTTTAATCTTATCCGCTACTTCTCTGCAAAAATCGCTTTCCTTTCCTGCTTCGCGTGGTAAATCCTTTTTAAAAACGGCTTGTTTTTTAAACTTAGGCCTTTCTTTTAGATTTTCATATATGGCCTGCCAATATTCTATGCGTGGGTCATTCCAATTATCCTTACGCATCTGCCTTTTGATCTGCCGCCAGTTCTGTATAAAAATCAAAGGCTTCAGATAATACCGAAACACCTCTTTAGGCGTATTCTTACGTGAAAGCAGGGCGCCTGCCAAAGACAAAAAATGTCCATCCTCGGGATTCCTTAATACCGCTTGAGCCTTTTTTATAGATATCCTTTTATCCCAAAGCCAATCTCGCTGTAATTTCATTTGATATCAACCTCTCTATCAATAATACGGTTAATTTCTCTGTTAAAATGCCTTTCTATCAAGTTATAATCCGCGGGATTTCTTAAGTTTAATTCCATAAGCCCTGTTTTCATATCAAGGCGGCTGTATGTGCGAAACCACCTTACGACACCTTCGCGCACAGTCGGGCCGCAATACTTAAAAGAAAATTCGGACAGCCTTAAAAAAGTATGCGAAAGGCAGTATAAATCAAAAAAATCCTTCGCCTCCTGCCTACTGCCTATGGTTATATTTCTACCGACAAAATCTTGTGACTCGACAGTGCCGGTTATGGCGTAAATCTTTCGTATGTAAATATCTTCCAAAGACGCGACCTTTATACCGTCTATTGTTTTTAGCCGTTTTATCAACCTGGTATAATCTTCCACAAAATCAACCTTCAAGCTTTTTTCTCCTCGTATCGGAATAGCGTATACCGCCATTTTAATAAAGCGGATGTTTGACTGTTGTGCTCTTAACGTTATTTTCTTCTTCAAGGCCGCCGAAATAAAACCAACGATTTCCTCAACCGCCTTCCTACTAAAATTCTGTGTAAAAAAATCCAAATCTTGCGATTCCCTGTGGTCAAAATAATACAAGGATAGGGCAGTGCCGCCCACAAGATAAAACTCGCCCATCCTGCCGGATAAGATTTTTAGCACTTTTTTCTGATATTTTTCTATTATTTGGCTCATGCCTCGAGTTTACAACATATAAGCTGTTTTGTCAAGCAATATAACAACTTATATGTTGTTATTAGTCTTTCTGCTTCTCCAGTTTCTCAAACCAATTAATTATCGCCCAGCTTACATATGCCGGATAATTATGCTTTTCCCCTTTTAATTCTATAAACTTAACCTGGTAACCGTAATCTTTTAGCTGTTGTTGCGCATATTCGCTTTCGCTTATATCTACTACATTATCGCGCGAGCCATGTAAAATTAAGACCGGGATATGCTTTTCAGAATCCTTGCTCAACGGAACGCTCTTAAGGCATTTAAACGAACCGGCAAACGCGGCAATGGCGCGGAATTTATCCGGGTTACTCAAACCTAGATAATAGGTAAACACAGCCCCGGCTGAAAAGCCCACCAAATATATCCGCGATTCATCTATGTTATAATGTTTTTTCAGGCTATCGATCATCCGCAGAATATTGCCATCTTCCGCGGTATCCCAGGAACCACTGCGCGACGAATTAGGGCAGGCAATAAGGTATTTTTTCTTTTCCCCCTGCTCTTTCCATCGCTCAATCATATCCGAACCTTTGCCATACGACCAATGAAAAACGATGATAAGAGGGTATTTTTGTTTTAGATTGTAATCCGAAGGCGTGAAAAGATAAAAACTAAGTAAACTCGATGATTTAAAAACTACTTTAGCGTATGCCGCGTTCACCACAAAAGCAAGCGCGAAGAAAATGCCAAAACATATAATCCTTAAGCGTTTCATCGATTCATCATAACAGCCAACGTCCCATTATAATATTCCACATCGTCACTGCGCTTAAGAAAATAGTTACAACTATTACAATAATACATATAATACCTTTCTTAGAAGTTAAATCGATAACCCCTTTATAAATTAATACTGCTATTAACTGATATTGCAATAAATAAAATATACTAAGCCATATATATTGAGAAGTGATGCTTCGACTTAAGCCTAATTTTTCTACGACCCAACTTAAAAAAGTGATAGGTGCGCCTATAGTTCCTAAAATCCAGCCAGGCGCACCTTCCTGGAATCCTCTCTTACCCCATAAAAAATATCCTCCTATAATTATGAAAATTCCTATGATGATGCTAAAAATCGAAATACAACGGCCTATTGTGCGTTTCATTTATTTTGTCTCCTACCTTGAAAATCTCTTGCGTCTCTTGAGAAAATCCATTTAGGGGTCAGACCTCAATTTTAGAAGTTATCTGGTTTACCGCCTTCCTCAGGCTGCTATCATCTGCTATCATCCGCCCAAAACT
>CAKKQA010000147.1 GCA_919901925.1 Omnitrophica bacterium GWA2_41_15
CACGGCAATAGCCACCTCTCCAGAAACACCTCAAGGCAAAGAATACTGGGATAAGTTGTATAAGAAAGCAGAAGAATTATTCGGCACAGAAAATATCACCATTCCCACCTTAACCCGCCCTTGGATAGTCCCTAGTGAAATCATCATCAGAGAAAGTAAGGATAACGCGTATATATACAAAGCCACCTTGAAGGTGATGTTGGAAGAGGATTATTTAAAATCTAATAATGATGATAAAGGGCGCGGAAACCGCGCCCCTACACAGGCGTATAATTTTAATGACCCGCGCTTAAAGATCCTCAACGAATACTCCACGCAGCTGATCAGGGAACTTATCATCCCTAAATTAACCAAAGACATCAACACCGCCAAGAGGTATGCACCTTTAAGGCAGGTGTATTATTCACTGATTCTTGCGCAATGGTTTAAGGCAAGATACAAAGGACAGGGACAGTCCCCTGCGGGGACAGTCCCTACAAATTCGTGGGCTATCCCTGAACGTATTGACTCAGGAGACCTCACCAACTTCACTTCCAAAGATCCTTGGTCGCCGCAAACATATTTTCAAGAATACCAAAAATCCTTCAAAGACGGCGAATACAATATCAAGTTACCTGTATATACCCAATTCGGGCAGAGTGTCAGGAGTTATTTCTCCGGAGGGATTGTTCCAATGGTTAGAGAAATGCCAGCGCTGTCCAACGCTTCTAGTCCTGTTACAACTGTTGGCCCGGTAACAGCGATATATTCTGAAAGAAAGCCGCCTGCAGGAGAAACCACGTTAGGCGTGGATATTAACGATATCGGCAATTTTAACCGGTTAAACTTTAATTTACCTAAAACGGCATTTTCTGTTGAAACACAGTTTGGAACACAACCCTCAGGAAGTAAAACGTTTCAAGTGCTCAGCATTTCGGGTCAAACGCGGGGATCTTCTCCTGTTTCTTTGGTTAAAGCGCAAGAGGTAGATGTTGGCAGGATGCTGGATATTTATTCGCTGGTTTCTGCTGATGTCAGGAGAGATATCGCCCGCAACAGGAGAAATATAATCAGCCGGAAGTTTCTAAATGGAGAGGGGATTACTTTTCACGGGGCGGTAGCACAATCTCCCAATATGCTTAGAGCCATTGCGAGATTGGCTGTATTTGAGCATTGGCTTTATGGGGTGCACTGTGTGGATATAGGATTATTCATAATAAGGAATATTGTAAAAATTAAGGAGAAACTTTTTAAGGCGCAATGGATTTTGCTTTTGCCGGAAGTTTTAGAAGATACTACTGGCAAGGGGCTATTTTATTTTACAACAGCCCATGAATTAGCGCATTATCTTAGGCTGCCTAATAATGCCCTGTTAGCGAATGCTTACGCGGTAATTGTTGCTGAAGCGGCCGGATATAATATGGATTCGGTAAGCGAAATCGTGGGGCCGCTCGATTATAATACCGCTTTTTTAATCAGGGTGGGTTTTCAGGCCGCGGAAGCGGCTTTGCGCGAATTTCCGCAAGGCAGTGATATTATTAGAGAAGCATCGATAAGAAAAGTATTAGTGGGACAGGAAGAGAGGGTTTTAAGCCTAAGCGGGAGCGTTCAGGAGAGAATATACAACTTGCGCCTGTTGCTGCGTGAAGCGGCGCGTACTTTAACTGCGCAAGATTATGTGATGTCAGAATATTCTACCGATACCGACGGCAGGGAATTTTATTATGTGTACGGCGCGGCAATGGGGCGTATAGCCCGGAGGACACAGCAGGATACAGAGCAGGCATTAAGGTATATCTATAAATTAGGTTCAGCCAAAAACTCTAGAGAGTTAGAAGAATATGCAGCCTCTTCGCCGGTTGACGTTTCGGGACAGTCCCGCCGCGATGAAAAAGGCAAAGTAGGCGGGATAGTCCCTGCAAGCGCCTCGTCGCCGGCAACATCCGGGCAAGAGGGTAAAAGATGGCTCATGAAGTCAATAGATTTTGTTAGAAAATACTGGGTAGATAAAAGAAATAAGGAAATAGGGCTTAAGAAAGGCTTAGAGTTAAGACTTTTGGTTATAAAAGTAAGAAAAACGCTAAGCGGAGAAGAAAAAGCAGGCCCGGCAGATATTGAGAAGATTAAAGAGATGATTCTTTCCCCATTGATAGATGACTTTTATAAAAGCGACGCGCTTAGTGTATTGGAAAGTTGTATGTATCATGAAAAGGTTTGGTTTGGCGACAATCCTCTGCGCGAGCCGGCTTTAGAAACTGTTACACAGATTCGGGTGTACCTTCGTGATTTATGGCTGAATACGCAAGATCAGCATTTAATGTGGACTGTCCCAGCGGCCTTGGTGGCTGCTTCTATGCGGCCGGAAGCCTTAAGCTTTGTCAGGGATATTGCTTTTACCGAGGGCTTAGATGAAGCCCGCCGCGCTATCCTTTTAAATAGATTAGTAGGATCTTCAGCGGGTCTAGAAGGAAGGAAGGAATTAGCGCTGGAGATTTTCTCCCGCTATGTTAATAGCAAGGATGAGATAGCCAGAAGGCTGTATGCTTTTGGCTTAGGGATTAATCGGTCTGATAGAGATGCTCTTGGTGAACTGACTCAAGAAGCCAGGCGATTCATTTCGCAAGAGAAAAGACGGCGCACAAAGGATGTATTTAACAGCCAATCAGGGTGGCAGGATAGTCAAAGGTTAAAGGTTTATTATCTGGCTGTCTGGCTTAGCCTGATAGAATATCTTGGGATTACGGATATAGACGTTTATCTGGTTGTTGACCGGATAATGTCAGACGCGAATATAGACCCGGGGCTGGCTGGTTACGCCAATGACAGGTTTAAGGTAGGGACGAATATTGCCCAAGCCGCGCCGCGTTTGTCAGGGTTTTTTGGGATTATAGCAGAAGAGCTTGGCCATAATATTTATATGCATAAATATGGAATCACGACCTCAGATCTGCTTATGGTGGATATGGCCGGTATAGTCGAACCGCGGGCTTTGTATGAGTTTTTTGCTAATGTCCCTCGGGTGGCGTTTCTTGAATCTTTGGGCTGGCAGGAAGATTTGCAGGATTATTACGGCGTAATCAGGGCGCATGTCCAAAGGGCAGGAGAAAATATTGACTATTTAAGAGACCCGTATCATCTTATGTCTGTGGAATTAGACAGGTTGATCGCCCATCCGGATGGCGGAAGTACTTGGAAGCAATGGTATGACTCGATGCTGTTAGGAATAGATAGGATACCTCACCGAGACCAAGATGAATTGGTTAGGAAGTTGTGTATGGGGAGTGGCTGGAGTTTGAGCGGCATAGCAACAGGGATGATCAGCCGCGTGCAAGAGGGCGGTTCATCGCCGGTTGGCGTTTCGGGACAGCCCCGCCGCGATGAAAAACCAGCGGTAACCTACGAGGTTACCGCTGGTGCTGAAAAAAACGAGGTTGGCGGGACGGTCCTAACAAGCGCCGCCGCTTCGTCGCCGATAGGTAGGCGTACAGCTGGGTTGCTGGCACTTCTTGCAACGGCCGGATTCGCCGGAAAACCTGCGCAAGCGCGGATAGGCATAAGTCCGCCGCCACAGCAAGCTGTTGTGCGGCATGCACAGATTCCGTCGATTGTCCAAGCAATACCTTTGTCGTCAATAGCTAACATGCCTCACGACAACAAAATCCATCATATCGCGGGGGATAATTCCAGCGTTAAGAAAGTTATCTGTATTCATGGCGCTTTAGGCGGCGAAATTAGCGATTTTTCAGCTGAAATATCAGCGCTCTCAAGAGAAGGCAATGATGTCTATGGATTTTCCTATGCCGAAGAAACAGAAATTAATCGGCTGGCTGAACAGTTGCGCGATGAATATGTGCGCGGCGGATTTGCAAATTTAAGACGGGTAACGATATTGGCGAATTCTTATGGCTGCGTGTTGGTTAGAAAAGCGTTGAATGATTATCCTGAAGTGTTTGGCAACGTTGTCCTTATTCAGGTGGTTCCTTTGGAGGGCGGTTCCAGAGCGGCGATGGGCGCTGTGAAATTTGAACCGGGTATACGTTGGTTGATTACTAAAATCATGGCGGCTTTGGGCGGGCCTGGCCCGACAGTAACTAATAATGTCGATCCTTTGGGGCGTTTCGCGGAATCATTGTATAACGCGCAAGCGAGCCAGAAATTTTTAGATACTGTAGATGGGACTTATGTAATCAAGGTGGAAGGTGATCCTCATATTCCGGGTTCAGCTAACGATTATACGCCGTGGCAGAAATTGGTTAGGCTTGATGAAAAAGAAAGAGCTATATTTAGAGATTTATCGCATAACGCATTAGAGAGTGGAGAGGTTACAATTTATCGGGTAAAGCCGACGGGAGATAACGATGCTCACGACGCCGCTTTAAGCGACCCGCAGGTGGTAAAAAAAGTTTTGGATATTGTCGAGAAAGGCGCTCCGGCAAGAGAAGGCAAACCGGGATTACGCCAGATACCCTTGCGTTGGGATAATGGTAATCCATATATTTGTTTTTGGATGGAACAATGGCTTATCGAAGCCATAGCAATTGGTTCAGCGGCGTGGGTTATTAAAATTAAGCGAAGGAAAAAGATAGACAATGCAGGTAACGTGGTAAGCCCGGCAGCAGAGCCTGCTTCAGGCGGTGAAGGTACCGCCTCGTCGCCGGCTGTTGCTCTAATGGTTTCTTCGGTTGAGCCAATCTCTGAACCCGGCGTGACTCTTCGCCATAGGGAAGATCTTAATCGGATTATAGAAGAGCCGCTTCTGGAAGCCTGTAAGTCGCTCTTTGATAAAAACATAAGGACTCATTCCACCTCAGCCAATAAGGGAGATATTGGCAAAAAAGGATATATTTTGATTTATTATGATGATTTGTCAGAAGAGAATAAAATAATTGTTGAACGTTTAGGCGTGCTAGAAAGATTAGAAGGCGAAAGATTGGTCAGAATTGAAATTCCGATTGAAAAGGACATGCCGGTCAATGAATTAAGCCGGCAGGTAGCTGAAAAGATAAGCGGATTTAAATTACAATTGCCGCAATGGGCAATTGTGCAAAAAAGTTATTTAGCAAGGTCTATCGCTTTTTCAGGAAATAGGCTTGGCAGGGCAGATTTAGTGCAATCTAATGGTTATTACGTAGACCCTGCAACTGATGTCGTATATTTAAGTGAGGAGTTTTATAAAAAATATGAAGACGCGGAAAAAGGGATTTTATTAGCTGCATCCTCGCCGGCTGTTTTAAACAATTTAAGCCCGCTTTCTTTTTATAGTAAAGATATTCCTAAAGAGCAATTCCCCGTTACATATTTAAACCGCTGGCCGAATCAAATGCAGGTTTTAAGCCAGACAATTTTACCGTATTTATTAGCCACTAAGAGCGATAAAACGATAAGGATTTTGATCGTGGGCTGTTCCACAGGAGAAGAAGTAGCAACTGAAGCAGCCCAGGCATTGCAGGTTTTTAAAGAAAGAGGAGTGCAAATAGATCCGGCCGGGAAAACAGGCTGGAAATTAGAGGTAACTGCGTTGGAAGTTGATGAAAAAGTTTACAAAGAAGCTGTCCTTCGCCTTGGTGGACAAAAACCTTTGCGGTCTTTAGATTCGCCAGGCAACATGGAGAAGGCAGGGCAGGTTATTGCGATATTGAATGATAACCTGGCAATACTCCCGGCAGTTATAAAGTTGATAAATCAAGACGCCAACGATGCGCGGACAGTATCTTTATATCGGGACGCAGATATAATCATGGCGAATGCGCTCAATGGATTAAGCGGCGGGAAAAAGAAACAACTTTATGAAACATTGGCGAGGGAATCACAGTCGGGTTGGGTTATGACTACTTCATCTGATTTCGCGCTTTTGGCTGGCCGGCGTGAAATATTTGAATTTAAAGATACCGGCGGCAGTAATACATGTTATCTGGCTAAACCCAAGGCAGTTGCGCAAGTTTCCTGGCCTGCTGATTGGAATGGTATGCAAAAGGCAGCTATAGATTATTGGGATAATTATCTTAGCACGGAAGGAAGCGAGGCGATGGAATTGCAGATTTTAAGCAACTTTGTGTTGCCGGTTATTTTGCCATCGTGGGAATGCATGGAAGTGAATAGCTATTGGTTTATCCTTCAGGACGCATTAGATATTTTTGATAAAGCAACAAAGATGCAAGCTGAAGGCGCTGTGCGTTTGCCGATGGGCGCTATTCTTGTCCTGCAAAGCGCCATGCAAAAAAAATATTTTTCTCAACCCGTAAGAGATAAAATCAAACAAGTTTTAAGTAAAATTCCAGCAGAAGATATTAGGCGGATAGAACAGATTAGAGAGGCTCGAGTTGGGGTTTCATCTCCGGTGCAAGAAATTATGCCGGGATTGGGAAAGATAACCCCCGGGATTACCTGGGAAGGAAGAAATAATGAGATGGATGGCGTCATAAAAGAGTATATTGAAAAAAATGCAATCGGCAGGCAGGCTTTGGTTGTGGATGTGGGCGGCGGGCATCCGCCGATTACAACAATAAGGTTAGCTCGGGAGTTGCAAGGTAAGGCGAGGGTTATCGACGTGGATACAAACATGCCTGATTTCGCTATTGAATTCGGTTTAAGAGGCAGGGATTATATCGCTTATTTTATAAAAGGCGATAGCAATTTGCTTGATAGGAATAGCTGTCATGTTGTTGAGAAAGAAAAAAATGTAAAACCGGGAGTTTTTTATTATCAAAAACCCGAGGATAAACAAGCGCAAGGCCGAGCCTTGGAATTGTTCGATAGATTTACAAGCCAGCCAACAGGAGATATTCAACAGGGAGATTACGCGCGTTTTATAACTGCCCCGATAGTAGAATATAAGAAAGGTTTGGATAATCTTGAGTTTGAAAGAGCGGCATGGGTTCCGGATGTCGCTGATGGCGCAATAGACGTGGTGCGGGTTGCCAATGTTTTACATTTTTATTACAGCCCCGAGGAGGCCAACGCCGCCCTTAGCATTATCGCAAAGAAGCTAAGGGAAGGTGGAATTTGTATGGTGGGGGAGAATTCAGCCTTTTTTCAATACAAGAAAGTTAATGGCGAGTTGGTTTTGGATGATATGGCTGTTGCTTTAACGTTTCAATTATTAAGAGAACATTGGGAGGATATTCGATACAGCATAGAGAAGGGACAATATTGGGTAAAGGATCATTGGAGAAATGTTTTTGATAAGCTTACGCCGCAGGAGTACGCGGATGCGTTTGAGAAGGTGGTTTCTGCTTCTTTGAAGCCATATAGTAGTTATGGCTCTTGGGAAAAAGTTGAAAAGGCGGCGCGGATATATGGGAAAACTCCAGAGGAATTGGTAAATCATGATTTCTTGACAGCATTAGCAGAGTACAATATTTACGGTTATTCGGATAGTTTAGGATATGTTCATATAAAATTATCGCAAAGCAGGGCATCATCGCCGGTTTTGCCGGCTCTCGTGTCCAGCGCAACTCAAGATAAAGGCGGCATTGACTTGCGTGCGTTGCCGATTGTAACGCAGGCGGTGAGTTCGCCGCTTATTCAGGGACAGTCCCCGAATACTAGTCAAACACGGTCGGGGACAGTCCCTACAATTTCTACAATTCCGCTTGGGAAGTTGGATGGGGAGTTGGTAGAGATACAAAAGTTAGTGCAAGCGGGTATTCAGCCGTCTACTGAAAGGATAAAGGAATTTCTCGTTTCGCTTTGTCAGAAAGATGATGCCAAAGACGATGTGGACAAAGTAATCTGTTGCATGGCGGATATATTGAGGAAGCAAGAGGAAGAGGTTAGCGTAACCGCGCCTGAATTGAAAGATATGTTGATGTTTTTGGAATCCGGCAAGCCGATCAAGGAGTTAGTAAAGGTATAAAAACACAAATGTAGGGACAGCACAGTGTGCTGTCCCTACACGTTGTAATCCAAGAAGAGGCATCCTAAGCCTGGTGAAAGTTTATCAGCCAATGGAGCCTTTTGGTTTTTTTAGTCCAAAGGGCGACATCCCGCCCCGCGAATGGCGATGTGGCGGGATAAACCTGCCTCACCGGGCGCCTCTTATTCGTCCTCGCTGGGAAGTCTGCGAATAACCCCGCCGTTTAGATTTGCGAAGCAAATCTGGCGGGGTCACCTCCTGTCCTGGGAAGTCTGCGAACAACCCCGCCGTTTAGATTTGTGGGGCAAATCTGGCGGGGTTTTTCCATTGCGTATCCCCTCACCCTAACCCTCTCCCCTACGGGGAGAGGGAATTCTATATCTTTCGCCATTTTTATTTTTTCTTGCAAACATCAGCTTTAATTTCTATAATAATCTTATATTTGAAATTAAAAGGAGCCGGTATAATTGGTTAAAAAGCGCGAGGCGTGGGGTTCAAGGCTGGGGATCATTATGGCGGTTGCCGGAAGCGCCGTGGGATTGGGGAATTTCCTGCGTTTCCCCGGACAGGTTGCTTCAAACGGCGGCGGCGCGTTTATGATCCCTTATTTTGTCTCGCTGTTTCTCCTCGGCATTCCTCTGATGTGGATTGAATGGACATTGGGCCGTTACGGCGGCGGGTTTGAGCACGGCACAGCGCCCGGGATATTCCACACCCTCTGGCAAAAAAACCGTTTCATCAAATATTTCGGGATAATCGGCATTTTCGGCCCGCTGGTTATTTTTATATATTATACTTATATCGAATCCTGGACGCTGGCGTATAGCTTTTTTGCCCTAACCGGAAAATACGCCCAGGCAACTGACCAAGGGGCGATGAAAAGTTTCCTTAGCGCCTTTCAAGGGTTAGAGAAAAATCAATTTTTTCATTCAATAGGCCCGGCCTATGTTTTCTTCTTGATCACCTTTATTTTAAATATTAGCGTAATTTATTACGGGATAAAAGGCGGGATTGAGCGGCTATGTAAAATTGCTATGCCGTTATTGTTCGTATTCGGCATAATCTTGATGATCAGGGTTTTGACATTAGGAACACCTGATCCTTCAAAACCGGCTTGGAATCTGCTTAATGGATTAGGATATTTGTGGAATCCGGATTTTTCCGCGCTTAAGGACGCCAAGGTCTGGCTGGCTGCTGCCGGCCAGATATTCTTCACTCTTTCCGTCGGGATCGGGGTTATTTTAACTTACGCCAGTTATTTACCCAAAGGCGATGATGTGGTTTTGTCCGGGATGTCCGCGGTTTCGACCAATGAGATGGCGGAAGTTATTTTAGGCGGCAGTATTGTTATTCCGGCGGCGTTTGTTTTCTTTGGCCCGGAACAAATCCAGGCAATTGCCTCCGGCGGGTTGTTTAACCTTGGC
>CAKKQA010000148.1 GCA_919901925.1 Omnitrophica bacterium GWA2_41_15
TTGATTCCACCTGCCTCTTATCAAAGAACAAAGCTATCGCTGAAACCTTAAAAATTAAATCCCAAAGATTTATCCAACACCTCGAAAATTAACAAAGTCCTTTAAATGGTATTTATACATGCCGGGCAAAAAATCAGCAGGCCTTTTGATAGACCACACAGGCGTCTCTTTGCTTAGGCTTACATTTCTTCACTTCCCAACAGCGCGTAACGTTTAATATATTCTTGACTCCCTGAATATTTATCTTCTTCATCTGGATTAAATCCTTAATATGTTCCAAACGTTCCAAATCACATTGCGAATAAAACCTGTTTTTACCTAAACGCGCGGGCTTAATCAAGCCCTTCCTTTCCCAAATGCGTAATGTAGCCTGGCAAACCTTTAACATTTTAGCAACAATGCCAATGGTATAAACCGGTTCGCTATTGTTAGGTTGTATTTTCATATATTAACAAATGATCTTCAAAAGGTTTAAACCGGTATCAGGGTCAATCTGCTTAGTGGCGTTTATCCCTTTTAACTCAAACACAACCGCTTCCACGACCAGGAAAACCTTTGACTCCTTACGCACGCAACCGGTAATGGTTTTATCTTTTTTGCCCATCGAGGAATGAATATGTATCTGCGGCCCGGATTTATTGGTAAAAAGAGTGCCTATGCCCATCACTTCCCACCCGTCTTTAAAACTAACCCAATTGGGTTCAGGCGGGATAACCGGTTTTTTCGGGCCGGTGACGATATCCCCTTTTTTAAGCGCGCCTAAAAACACAAAAACCGCGGCCTTTAGCTTTTCCTTACGCGCGAAGCTATCGATTTCTTTAAGCAAAACATCGTCGTCGCTAAATTTAAGCAGGAATATCCTGCCGATATTTCCTGAAGTATATTCCATATTATTTTTTTGTATAAGCCTGCGCCATCTTGGACGGCTGCTCCTGCAATCTCTCTTTTTGATACTCCTGCAATGACTTCGGCCTGCTGTCGCTTTTCTTGACCGCCTCAATCCCTTCAACCGTCGCCCGGGCGGCAGCCATAGTTGTGACATAGGGGATCTTATGTTGTATGGCCGCCATACGGATATAACTATCGTCATATTTGCTGTTTCTGCCGATAGGCGTGTTTATGATAAGGTTTATCTCCTTGTTTTTAATCGCGTCAAGCACATTAGGCCGGCCTTCATGGAGTTTTTTGATTTTAACTGCCTCGATCCCTTCTTTAATAAGATACTCGGCTGTGCTTTCGGTAGAAAAAATATTGAACCCGCATTTTTTAAGCCGCCTGGCTATCTCGACGAGTTCCGGTTTGTCTTTATCCGAAACCGTAAGCAGGGCATTTCCTTCAAGAGGAAGTTTTGTCCCGGTAGCAGCCTCGGCCTTGTAAAAGGCGATGCCAAAAGTATCCCCGATTCCCATCACCTCTCCGGTGGCCTTCATTTCCGGGCCTAGAACCGGGTCGACTTCGGGGAACATGTTAAAAGGAAACACCGCTTCTTTCACGCCCACATAGGGGAGTTTGTAACTTTTTAATTCCGGGAAATCTTTCAGTTTCTTTCCCATAATAACCAGTGTAGCAATACGGGCTATCGGCACACCGGTAATTTTAGAAACTAAAGGCACGGTGCGCGATGCCCGCGGGTTGGCCTCCAAAATATAAACCTTTCCTTCGCAAATAGCGTATTGGATATTGATCAATCCGACGACCTTAAGCTCTTTGGCGATTTTAGAAGTGTAATTTTCAATATCCTTCAAATGCTCTTTTTTGATTGTCCTCGGCGGGATAACGCAGGCGGAGTCGCCCGAATGAATCCCCGCATGTTCGATATGCTCCATCACCGCGGCAATATAAGTATCTTTCCCGTCGCAGAGGGCGTCTACTTCGCATTCCAGCGCGTTTTCCAGGAAACGGTCAATCAGCATCGGAAACTCCGGGGTTATCTGAATTGCCTCGGTGGCATATTTACGCAGCATCGTCTCGTCGTAAATCACCTCCATGCCCCTTCCGCCTAAGACAAACGACGGCCGCACCATTAAAGGGTAACCGATCCTATTGGCGATCTTGATTGCCTCTTCCAACGAACGGGCAGCGTCTCCGTCGGGCTGGGGTATGCCCAACTCTATCATCTTCGCCCGGAAATCTTCTCTGTCCTCGGCAAAATCAATGCTTTCCGTGCTTGTCCCAAGGATATTGACCCCGTTATCTTTTAATTCCTGGGCGATATTCAACGGGGTCTGGCCTCCGAACTGGACAATAACCCCTTGCGGCTTTTCCTTCTCATAAATCGCCAAGACATCCTCGACGGTAAGCGGCTCAAAATAAAGTTTGTTAGAGGTATCATAATCCGTGGAAACCGTCTCGGGATTACAGTTAACCATGATCGATTCATATCCTGCATCGCGAAGGGCAAAGGCGGCATGCACGCAGGTATAATCAAATTCGATGCCCTGGCCGATCCTGTTCGGCCCGCCGCCTAAAATCATTACCTTTTTATTTTTTGAAACATTTACATCGTCTTCAACTGCGGCGTAAGTCGAATAATAATACGCGGCGTTTTTCACTCCGCTGACCGGAACCGCCTTATACCGGGCGCGCCTTCCCAGTGCATACCGCCTGTTTCTTACTTCTATTTCTTTGGCCTTAAATAACCTTGCTATATATTTGTCGGCGAATCCGTTCTCTTTTGCCTCAATCAAAAGCTCATCAGGAAGTTTATTCCAGGCAAACTTAAGCATCTTCTCTTCAAGCTCCACCAGCTCTCTCATCTGATCGATAAACCAGCGGCCTATATAGGTAAGCTGATACATTTCTTCGGTACCCATTCCCTTGCGCAAGGCTTCATACATCAAAAACACCCGCTCACTCGACGGATACGCCAG
>CAKKQA010000149.1 GCA_919901925.1 Omnitrophica bacterium GWA2_41_15
CTCTGGGCGCCCACTACACAATGTGTTTAAAATATGCCCTTAGATCCCCCGCAAAATCTCGTCGATTGCGATATAATCCCGCACCAGGCCTTTAATCGTATTTATTTTTGCTTCGTCTTTTGGCCTGATTTTTATGGTTAGATCGTGAATCGTTGACGCTACCGTATAGGTATCGTACTCCGCCATCAACACGGGTATATTCGTGCTTTTAATAACATCGACAACCACTGAATGCGGCATAAAACCGCCGGTCAATATTATGCAGGCTATGGGGTTTGTCTCTTTAGAAATATGCAGCCCTAAAGCTGTCATTATCAGGTCTTCCCTGTCTCCGGAGGTTATCAAAAGCGAATTCGCCGAAATAAAATTAAGCACGTTATGCGGCTCCATCGCGCCGACGACAATCCGGGCGATGTAATTGTCTAACTTTTCCTTGCCTGAAATAATTTTGAAATCAGTTTCATCAAGGATCTGCCGGACCGTAGGATAGGTAAGAGTTGACTCATAAGGCATGACCCCCAACACTTTAACGCCAAACCTTTCCAAGCCGGCCCTGGCTACGCGGTTCACCTTTTCAAATTTATCCTGCCGGACTTTGTTGATTATCACGCCCATAAGTTTGACTTTTTCCTTGTCAAAGAGGGCTTTATTGAGCATTATCTCGTCTATCGGCTTGCCCACTCCGCCTGCTGAAACCAATATTACCTTTGCCCCCAGCTGTTTAGCCACTACAGCATTAGAGTGGTCAAACACCGAACCAACGCCGGCGTGGCCAGTGCCTTCTATAACTACGAGGTCTTTATCTTTAGAAACCCTCTTAAATGACTCGCTTATCTGCCTGTCAATATCCTCTTTGTGAGGATTAGCGATGTACCTTTCCGTAAAGCCCTTTTCTACCGCGATAGGGCTCATATCTTTTATGCCGCATTTTATGCCGCAGGCATATTCGATTAATACAGAATCTTCATCGACATTCTGGCCTTCTTCTTCAAGGTAACGCTGGCCGATGGGCTTGATAAAACCGATTGCTTTAAACCGCTCCTTAAAATTAAAAATAAGCCCCAACGAGACGGTAGTCTTACCGTCATTCTGCATTGTCGCGGCTATAAAGAGCTTTTTAGGCATATGCGTCATTGCGAGGAGCTCTCGCCTACAAAAGGCGACGAAGCAATCTCGATTTTAACTAGTCTAAATCCCCAGAACCTCTGCCAGTTTCTTTTTCAACTCATGCTTTGACATGGCCCCGGCGCTCTGAGAAAGCGCCTTGCCTTCTTTAAACACGATCAGTGTCGGCACAGACATCACCCCGAAACTCGAGGCAGTCTTTCCCGCTTCATCAACATCTATCTTTGCCACTTTCAATTTTCCTTCATATTCTTTAGCAATCTCTTCTAACACAGGCGCCACCCTCTTGCATGGGCCGCACCATTGAGTAAAGAAATCCGCCAAAACAGGAAGCGACGACTTTAAAACCTCTTCTTTGAAATTTTTGTCGTCAACATACACTATAGACATCTTCTTCCTCCATTTTATAAAGCTATAATATACCACAACTTAACATGCTCTTCAACCTAAATTGAAACCACAGATGGGCACAGATTTCGTGCCAAACAACATAGACACAGATGGGCACAGATAAACAAAGATGTGGTTATCTTGCTATCTTGATAATTTTATACTTAAGGATACCCGCGGGAATGCTTATTTCGACAACTTCATTCTCCTTATGTTGAAGAAGGCCTTTGCCGATAGGAGACTCTATTGAAATCTTTCCCTTTTCATAGTCAGCTTCTTCCTTAGAAACAAGCATATATTCAAACTGTTCATCTGTATCTAAATCTACTAGCGTTACTTTCGCGCCGATAAAAACTTTGTCTTTGGGAATATCCTCATCATCGATAAGCCTCACCCGGGAAAGCTTGCCCTTCAACTGGGAAATATGCTCTTCGCAACGCGCCTGTTCATCCCTTGCCGAGTCATATTCGGCATTCTCGCCTAAATCACCCATAGCTCGCGCGTGGGCTATAGCTTTAGTTATCTCCTTGCGTTTGACTCTTTCAAGATATTCCAACTCGCTCTTTAACTTTTCATACCCTTCTCTAGTCAAATAAACTTCGTCCATTTTACTTATCAGCCTTTCTTTTTAAGGCCTCTGAAAAACATCAGAGAAAATCTTAATATCGTCATTGCGAATTGTAGGGACAGCACAATGTGCTGTCCCGCAACAGTTCAGCTCCTGGCAGTAACCGTGTCATTGCGAGGAGCTGTCGTTTACACTGGCGACGAAGCAACCTCTATCTTCCGCTCTGTCTGATTTTGAAAAAACCTCCCGTATAATTCGCTCTTTCCCATCAACTCATCATGCCTGCCTTCTTCTATTGCCCCGCCAGGGGCAAAGAAATATATCCTGTCCGCGTCTTTTATTGTTGATAGCCGGTGAGAAATCACAATTGTGGTCTTGCCCTGCCGTTTCGCTCTTAATCCCGCCAATATTTTCTCTTCGCTGGCGGAATCAATAGAAGACGTAGCCTCATCCAAAATCAGCAAATCCGGATTCCTAATTATGGCCCTTGCCAAGGCGACCCGCTGTTTGTAGCCCTGCGACAGGCGGCAGGCATTCTCCCCGATTAAACTCTCATACCCTTGCGGAAGCGCGCTGACATAATCGTGCAAATAAACCATGCTTGATGCCTCTAAAACTTTTATTTGACTGACATTCCTTAAACCGTAGCTGATATTTTCTTTTATAGAAACATCGAAAAGAAACGGCTCTTGAGTGGCAATGGCAATATTTTTACGCAATGAATTTAGCTTTATCTTCTTTAAATCCATGCCATCCAACAATATTTCACCGTCTAAAGGTTCGTATAATCTTAAGATCAAATTGACTAATGTAGTTTTGCCGCATCCTGAATGGCCTGCTATCCCCACCCACGAACTAGCAGAAATATTCAAATTCACTCCTCTAATCACCGGCTTATCTGCTTCATAACCAAACCTGACATCTTTAAATACAATATCTCCCTTTATATTCCAAATGCCCACAGCATTTTCCGCGTCTTTTATCTTTGGTTCATTTTCCATAACTTCAAAAAACTTTTCCAGCGTAACAGATTGTTGGGCCACATATCCCCAATAAGAACACAATGACCCTAACAATGCCCCTGCCTGGCCAAGATAAATCATTACCGCTGTATAACTGCCCAGGGAAATCTTTCC
>CAKKQA010000150.1 GCA_919901925.1 Omnitrophica bacterium GWA2_41_15
AATTACGAGTTGTATGATTACGAAGAGTTAGGAAGGGGCGAGCCTGAAATCATCGAAACAGGCAGAAAGATTACCGCCGGCGAATATTCCGGGATTAAAGGCTTCCGCAATGTCTATGAAAAGTTAGAGGTTGAGTTTAAAGATGATGCTCAAGCGGCCGAGGTCCTGGAATTGGTCCGTTATGCCAATGTCCATAACCAGAAGCCTCTTGTCGACGACGAGTTAAAATTTATCGCCAAGTATCCGGACACCGCGAGAAAAATATTTACGATGATACCGTAAGTAAGGGTTACTTTAAGGGTTAAGGGGTAAGGGTGAATAAGGGTTAAGTGGTAAGGGTGAATAAGGGTTAAGTGGTAAGGGTTAAGGGTTAAGGAAAAAAGAAAGAAAAAAGGTGAAGAAAAAAGAAACTGAGAAATAGTTTTTATTTTTTATCTTTTCCTTATCACTTAACCCTTTACCCTTAACCCTCAAAATGCCCTTAACCCTTTAAAATGCCCTTAACCCTCTAAATTACACTTAACCCTAAACGAGTTAATTATGAATACTGTATTAGTCGGCTTACAATGGGGTGACGAGGGCAAGGGCAAGGTTATAGATATCCTTGCTAAAGACGCGGATTATATAGTCCGTTATCAGGGCGGAAATAATGCCGGGCATACCGTCGTGGTTAACGGCAAAACCTCTATTTTTCATCTTATTCCTTCCGGGATACTGCATAAAGATAAGGTGTGCGTTATCGCTAACGGCGTAGTCGTTGACCCCCTGGCGCTTTTAGAAGAGATGAAAAGCCTGGAAAAGGAAAAGGTTGATTATGCCGGGCGCCTAAAAATATCAAGCCAGGCACATCTGATTTTTCCCTATCATCGTATTTTAGACGGCTTGCGTGAAGGCAAGCGCCGCCTTAAAATCGGCACAACAGGCCGGGGTATCGGTCCTTGTTACGCGGATAAGGTTGCCCGTTGCGGGATAAGGATGGGCGACCTCTACAATAAAGAGTTGTTTTCCGGCAAGCTCAATGATAATCTTATCGAGAAAAATGAGATTTTTAAAAAAGTTTTCCAGCACAGCGGTTTTTCTTTTAATGAGATCTACAAAGAGTATTTAGGTTATGCCAGGAAGCTTAAACCCTACGTTTGTAATGTGCCTGTCCTTTTGGATGAGGCGCGCGGAAAGAATAAATCTATTCTTTTCGAAGGGGCGCAAGGCACTTTCCTGGATATTGATTTCGGCACTTATCCTTTCGTTACCTCTTCGTCTTGCGTGGCCGGCGGCGTCTGCATTGGGGCAGGCGTGCCTCCGACAGCGATAGATAAGGTTATTGGCGTGGTTAAAGCTTATACCACCCGCGTAGGAGAGGGGCCGTTTCCGACAGAATTTAAAACTTCTCTTATGGAAGAAATCCGTGGCAAGGGTAAAGAGTTTGGGGCAACTACAGGCAGGCCGCGGCGTTGCGGATGGTTTGACGCGGTAATGGCGAAGTTTTCGGTGATGATAAACGGCGTGGACGAAATGGCAGTGATGAAGTTAGATGTTTTAGATGAGCAAAAAACCATAAAAATATGCACGGGGTATAAATATAAAGGAAAGATCTTTGATGAATATCCGCAAGACCTGCAGGTATTGTCCGGCGTAGGGGCTGTTTATGAGGAACACCCGGGCTGGCAGGAAAATATTAGCGGCGTGCGTTCTTACGGCCAGCTTCCGGTAAGTGCCCGGCGTTATTTAGACAGGCTGCAGGAGTTATTGCGGGTGAAGATTTCCTATATTTCAGTCGGCTCCAAAAGGGAAGAGACCATAGTTAGATAGCATAAAACAGTCACAAGTCTTAAGTCACAGGCAAGCAAGAAAAATCTTTTGTAACAGTTCAGCTTACGGAAGTAACCGTGTGGTTTTACGCGATTTTCGCGATTTTTGCTTGACTATTAACGACGCTTGTGCTATTTTACATTAGAGATATATCTTATTGAGACAAAAGGAGGGCTTGAACGTGCATTCGGAAAATTAAAAAA
>CAKKQA010000151.1 GCA_919901925.1 Omnitrophica bacterium GWA2_41_15
AGACGTCCAGAAGGCGCTGGATAATTTCAAGAACAACTTGCTTGTGGCTGAATTGGTCAGGCAGGAAACCGCGAATGTCGAAGTCACATCCAAAGAGATAGAAGATTATTACAATCGTTCTAAAGACCAGCTGAAAGAGCCTGAAGAAAGAAAAATCCGCGAAATCGTTGTTCCTGACGAACAGCAGGCAAAGGACGCGATGATAGAATTATTGAAAGGCATGGATTTCGCGTTGCTTGCCCAGCAGAGATCGACTGCCTCGACAGCCGCAAGCGGCGGGGATTTAGGGTTTATCAAGAAAGGCATAAAGAGCCCGCAATTTGACGAAGCGGCATTTGCCCCGACGTTGGATGTCAACGGCATAAGCAATTATTTCAAAGGCCCTAACGGTTATTATATACTGAAATTAGAAAGTAAGCGCGAAGGTAAAGTCAAGAGCCTTTCAGAACTGTGGGAAGATATCAAAACCGGCCTTACCTTTTTGAAGCAGCAGCAAAAAATAGAAGATCTTATCGGTAAGCTTTCTCGGGAAGCGAATATAAAGGTTTACGATACGGCTGTAAAATAATTACCTATGCAAAAACAACAGAAAATCATATTAGTCATAGGCGTAGCGGCGGCGGTTGCGGCGCTGTTTATGCTTAATTTTTATATTGACCAGCAAAAGCGGGCCCTTAAAGTCCAGGCAAAAAAAGAAGTGGAAATTATGAGGGCTAATCAGACGCCGGTGCTGGTGGCGGCGAAAAATATTCCCCGCGGGTCAATGTTAGAGGCGGATATGCTTACGACGCAAATAGTCCCCAATCAGTTTGTCCAGCCGCAGGCGGCAACCTCATTGGATAGAGTTTCTGGTATGGTCGCGGCCGGAGATATTGCCGAAGGAGAACAAATTACTTTAAGCAAGCTTACCCGCGTCAAAGAAATAAGCTCGGGCACGTCTTTGGCAATGGTTACTCCTGCCGGAAAAAGAGCAGTTACGGTCCCCATTGATGGCATCTCATCAGTGGGAGGAATGATTTCTCCGGGAGATTATGTAGATGTAATTGCCACGGTGCCAATTCCTTATAGGACGCCGGAAGGTAAACAGGAAACAACCACTACGACAGTCCCTATTTTTCAAAATGTTTTAGTGTTGGCAATGGATCGGGATTTAGTGGCTGTTCAACAGGCTTCCGGAAGCCAAGGCAGGTATAAGAAACCGCAAGAAGAGAGAAGAGAAGTTTCAATGATTACATTGGCCTTGTCGCCTCAAGAAGCGAATTTCCTGGCGTTTGTCATGGAACAGCAAAAGATACGGCTCATCCTGCGTTCTCCGGCGGATTCTAAGATTGAGTCGGTACGTCCGGCGAGCTGGGATACTTTGCTGCAGTATGTTATGCCGGAAATGTTTGCTTCGCCTAAACAAAGCGAGGAGAATAAAGCAAAAGAGCAGGGAAGGCCCGGCAAGACAGTCGAAATAATCCGCGGGCTTAAGAGAGAGATAGTCCCTCTAACAGAGGCAGGAAAATAACTATGTTTAAACGAAAAAAAACGGTATTTTTATTTTGTTTGTTAACTGGTTTATTTATTTTTATCGCGCCGCGCCCTTACGGGCAGGAAGATTTTATGGATGAGATGCGGCTGTTTGTAAATAAGCCGGAGATTTTCCGCACAAATGTTCCCAAGCGCATAGTCATCGGTAATCCGCAGGTGGTTGAGGTTTCCAGCGTAACAGAAAAGGAGATAGATGTCCTTCCAAAAACGCAGGGAGTGACTACTTTTGTCTTTTGGGATGCCGAGGGAGAGCATTCTTTCCGCCTGCGCGTTATAGCCGAAGACCTCAGTGAAGTAAAAATACGCATAGACGCTATATTAAAAGAATTGAACTATCCGAAGATAAACACGCGCGTGGTGGAGACCGGAGAAAAACTTTTGTTAATGGGCTCTGTGACGACCGAGAAGGAAAAAGAACAGCTTACGCGCGCCCTCGAAGATATTTTGAAAGAAAAAAGTTCGAGGATCATCAATCTTATCGAAGTAAAAGAGAAGAATATTGTTGTTGAAATAGAGGCTGAGATATTGGAATTAGACGCGGATGTTTCCAAGACGATAGGCTTTACTATGCCGACTTCTATTTCTATGGCTGAACCTACGGGCGCGTATCCGCTTTCGGTCGGACGCGGCGCGGCAAAAGCGCTTTTTCATGTTTTTTCCTGGCCGCGTTCAGCGCTTTTTACCGCGAAGATCGACGCTTTGGTCCAGGAAGGCAAGGCTCGTATACTTTCTAAGCCGCGGCTTGCCTGTCAGAGCGGCAAAGAAGCAGAGTTGCTTATCGGAGGAGAAAAGCCTACTTTCTCTACCCAGGTTGCTTCGGCAGGCGGAACCGGCGCGGACGTTTCTTATAAACAGTATGGTATAAAAATGAAAGTTAAGCCCACCGTGATGGAGAATGACCGTATCAATGTCGCGTTAAACGTTGACATAAGTGAAGTTGGCGCCGCGGAAACAATCGGGACGACCTCTACAGGCCAGACTACCGCATTGGCTTATCCGACGTCGAAACGAAATGTCGCGACTGAACTTCTGCTGGAAAATGGACAGACATTAAGCATTGCCGGATTAATTAAGCAAAAGGATGAAGTAGATATAAATAAAACCGCATTTCTTGGCGACATACCCATAATAGGAGCGCTTTTTCGCAAAAGAACCACCAAAAGCGGAGGCGGCTTCGGTGAAAGAGGCAATATTGAGTTGGTTATTTTGCTTACTCCGAAAATAGTAGCCAAGTATACCGATGATGAAGACGCGAACAAACAGAATGTTCAAATAAAATCTTCCGAAGGCCAAACCACCGCGCCAAAAGTAGGCCCTTTGGTAGAATATTCCGAATTAGTAAAAAAATATATTATGGATAATTTTATTTATCCCCCCTTTGCTAAAGAAAGCGGCCTTAAGGGCGCTTGCCGCTTGTCTGTGCACCTTGGGCCTTCCGGTGAATTGCTTGATGTAGTTGTTAAATCCTCAACAGGCAATAAAGGGCTTACTGATTACGCGATTTCCGAAGTGCGACGCCTGCATTCATACCCGCCGTTTCTTTCCTCGATGGAACAAAAAGAATTATGGATTGATGTGCCGATAGTTTATCAAGCAGAAGAATAACAATGTGTAAAAATATTGTAATATTCAGCACTAAAGGCGGCGTTGGAAAGTCTTTGATTGCCTCCAATATCGCCGTATCCTTAGGCGCGAAGGAAAACAAGAAGAGGGCTTGCCTTATTGACCTGGATTTACACGGCACCGGGGATATGGCCAGAATGCTGAATATCGCCCCCCAGCGGGCAATCGCGGATTTTATTAATCTCATTAAAACCAGCCCCAGGGCTCCTGACGCGAAAGATTTTGTATTCCATACTTCATATAATGTGGATTTTCTCCCCGGTATCATTAAGCCCAGGCAGTCATCTTTGGTTGAGGCGGATTATATCGCGAGGATTTTCGCGATATTAGAAAAAGAATATGACTATATAGTTGTGGATGCCGGAAGGAATTTTAGCGATGTATTCTTAGAAGTGCTAAACCGGGCAAACCTGATAATTTTAGCCGCTACCCCGGACATACTTTCCATATATCAGACTAAATGGGCGTTAGATACCTTGCAGTTCCTGCAGTTTCCTTTGGCGATGATTAAAATTATTTTAAACCGCGCCGAATCACTTTCCAGCATAGCCCTTCATGACATAAAAGCGACATTGCCTGTTGATATTATCGCCCAAATTCCGTCGGATGGCCGGACAGTTAACTTCGCGGTTAACCGCGGAGTCCCCGTTGTTATCGATAATCCGAAGACAAAGATATCCGCCGCTATAAACAAACTGTGCAAGGACTTGCTGGCGAACGAAAAACTTTTTATTGAACATCGTGATATCGGCCAGATGAAAAACAAGGATATGCTTTTAGAAAAAGCCGGCACATTCTGGCAGGTGCAAGGATTAGCCGAGGGGTTGGGTGAGAACGCGGATTATCAGTCCGATATGGATGAGGTAATCCTTCTTAAGCGGCGCATCCACAGCCGGCTCATAGAAGAGCTTAATATTAAAAGCATAGACTTAAAAGTTTTTAGCGACCCCAAAAAATCAAAAGAGTTAAGGGACAGGGCGGAGATTTTGATAACTAATCTTTTGGCGGAGGATACTAAAAGTTTTATTTCTTCGCACGAGGTCCGTAAAAAGCTGGTTAAAGAGATTCTCGACGAGGCATTGGGCTTAGGGCCATTAGAGGACCTTTTGGCGGACAATGAAATCACGGATGTGATGGTAAATAATAAAGATGAGATTTATGTCGAGCGCAGCGGAAAAATCGAGCTGACCAGCAAAAAATTTATTTCCAACGAGCAGGTCAAGACTACGATTGAGCGTATCATCGCCCCTATCGGCAGGCGCATCGATGAGTCAGTGCCGATGGTCGATGCCCGCCTTCCCGATGGTTCGCGCGTTAACGCGATTATTCCTCCGCTTGCACTGACCGGCCCGACTTTAACTATCAGAAAATTCCGCAAGGAAATATTCGGCACCGATGAGCTGGTTAAATTAGAAACTATCGATAAGACAATGGCGGAATTTCTTAAGGCGTGCGTTGTTTCCCGGAAAAATGTTATTGTTTCCGGAGGCACCGGTTCGGGAAAAACTACCATACTGAATATTTTGTCGGGCTTTATCCCTAATAATGAGCGCATTATAACTATAGAAGACGCCGCGGAATTAAAGCTTCAACAGGAACATTGGGTGCGCCTGGAGTCAAAGCCGCCGAATATCGAAGGCAAGGGCGCCGTAGGCGTAAGGGATTTATTCCGTAACACATTAAGGATGAGGCCGGATAGGATAATCATCGGGGAATGCCGTGGAATTGAGACGTTAGATATGCTTCAGGCGATGAATACCGGCCACGACGGCTCAATGACTACCGTGCACGCTAATTCCACGCAGGATGTATTAAGCAGGCTGGATTCAATGATCCTTATGGGCGGGATTGAACTGCCCATAAGGGCGATTCGCGAGATGATCTCCTCCGCGGTCGACATAATCGTGCATACCGCCCGGCTTAGCGACGGAACGCGAAAGCTGACACAGATAACAGAAATCACCGGAATGCTCGATGAAATGCATATCGGCCTGAATAATATTTTTATTTTTAAGCAAACCGGAGTTGATGCCAAGGGTAAAGTCCTTGGCGGCTTCGAGCCTACGGGTTTTATCCCTACGTTTATAGAAGATATCCGCATCCGCGGCATCAAGCTTCCGGATTCAATATTTAAAAAGCAGTGAAGATTTTAAATGTAAGCAGGCAGACGGTAATAGCGCGGGACGTAAAACTGGCAAACAACTTTTTTAGCCGCTTCAAGGGCCTGTTGGCCGTTAAAAATTTTCCCGCCCAAAGCGCGCTCGTATTAAAACCCTGCGATTCTATTCATACATTTTTTATGCGTTTTCCTATCGATGTATTCTTCGCGAATAAAGAAAATAAAATAATAAAAATTTATCGCGAGTTAAAACCCTGGCGCTTAAGCGGTGTTTTTTTTAAATCTCGGCTTTGCGTCGAATTGCCTGACGGAAGCCTTGACGCTTCGCGTACTCAAGAAGGCGATAGGATAGAAATAATTGGTTAAGATTTTTATGCGGCCTTAATGCTGTCATTGCGAGGAACCTTTGCTTGGCATATCCGTGACAAAGCAATCTTGTTTTTTAAAACGTGATTGCTTCGTCGCCTCATATCAGCGAAAGCTCCTCGCAATGACAGAATGAAAGCAGATTTTTCTTGACAATAGCTACATGTTGTGATAAAAAATGTCTATTGCCACATTATTTATGGTACAGGAAAGTATAAAACACTTATCCCATACCACTCGCGAAACTGGCTGAAAGTTTGGGCCCGAACGGCCAGTTTCTTGGATACGTTATTTATGGAGGAAGGATATAAAAGTTGAAAAAAATATTGAGCGTTTAAGAGACACAAAGGAAGTTGTGTCTCTTTTTTATTCGCCCTTGCAATAAGCAGCCTGCAAATAGCGTATTTCGGCGAATAATCCTCCGAAGCCATACCATAGTTTTTCCCTTGAATGGCGTAGGAGGATAACAATGGATTATATAAATATACATAAATGAAAAAAACAATAGGCCTGGCATACGACTTAAAGACTGATTACGTATTCAAACCAAATGACCCGCCGGACGCGAATGCCGAGTTTGATCATCCTTCAACGGTAAATTTGATAGCCGATACAATCGAGTCGTTAGGTTATAAGGTTGTCAAAATCGGAAATGTTTTAAAGCTTCTTAAAAAGTTTGACAATCTTAAAGTCGATATGGTTTTTAATATTTCAGAAGGGCTTTATGGGCGCAATCGTGAATCGCAGGTTCCTATTATTCTGGAATTAGCCAAGGTGCCTTTTGTGGGTTCAGACGGCTTGACTCTGGGATTAAGCCTGGATAAGGTGATGACCAAGAAGATATTGATTTCCGAAGGCATCCCTACCCCAAAATTCTTTGAAACTGACGACCCCACGGATAATCTTGCCAAAATCAAAGAGTTAAAATTCCCGATGATTGTTAAGCCACGATATGAAGGCTCATCGAAAGGCTTAAGCGAAAAATCGCGGGTTGCGGATATCGAACAGCTAAGAGGCCAGGTGGATTATATCATTAAGGCGTATAAGCAATCCGCTCTCGTCGAGGAATTCATCAGCGGCAGCGAATATACCGTTGCCATTATAGGAAACGACAATCCGCAGGTTTTTCCTCCGGTGCAGATCAGGATAGACGGCTCTTCGAGGCTGGGAAATAAATTCTATACTTTCGCCCGGATTCATTCTGACCGGCTTGAGTATGCCTGTTCCGATAAAATGGACAGCGGGCTTAAGGATAAGCTGATGGAACTGGCATTACAGACATACAAGGCCATTGATTGCCGGGATTTTGGCCGGGTGGATTTCCGGGTCGATGAACATAACAAGCCTTACGTTTTAGAGATTAACCCTCTTCCAAGTTTGTCATCGGAAGATGTTTTTATGTGCCTGGCCAAGTATTTGGATGTTCCGTATTCCGATATGATCAGGCGGATATTGGAAGCCGCCTTCACAAGGAACGGATTAAACAAGGAATAATACATAAACGTTGAAAAAAATGAGAGTAGCGCTTAGTTGCAGCGTAAAGAAGAAAGACGCAGGACTACCGCCCGATTATTTTTCCGAATTTGATTCCGAAGAGACCGTCCTTAGTATCGCCGATACGATAAAAGAACTGGGCAATGAGGTCATTCTCTTCGAGGCAAATGACCGCGACACCCTCTTGGAGCGCCTGCAGAGCAATCCCGTCGATATGGTGTTTAATATCGCCGAAGGCAGTGGTTCGCGTATGCGCGAGTCCGAGGTGCCCGCCCTGCTTGATTTTTTAAGCATACCTTATACCGGCTCCAATCCTTACACCCTCGCCCTCGCCCTCGACAAGGCCATAAGCAAAAGAATTTTTAAATACGAAAATATCCCCACTCCGAATTTTCAGGTATTCTATTCTGTTGATACCGCGTTAAAACCCGATTTAAAATTCCCGTTAATAGTAAAGCCGAATTACGAAGGTTCAGGCAAAGGGATCAGTTCCTCCAGCGTTGTTTTTAATCAGGCTGAACTCTATAAACAGGTATCTAAAACCATAACGACATATAACCAGCAGGCTTTAGTTGAGGAATTCATCGAGGGAAAGGAATTAACCGTCGGAATACTGGCTAACGGCAAGACGATAGTTTTGCCTATACTTGAAATAGACTTTTCGCAGTGTTTATCCAGCGGAGAATATTTTTATTCGTGGAAGATGAAGGAATTCCAGGGTAATAAAGAGCTGGGCTTAGAGCCGACTTTCCACTGTCCTGCCCGCCTTTCGCCGGAAGTCACGGAAAAAGTAAAAGAAGCCGCGCTTCGGGCACATAAGGCATTGGGTTGCCTGGATATTTCCCGCACTGATATACGGTTAAGCAAAGATAATATTCCTTATGTTTTAGAGGTTAATCCTTTGCCCGGGCTAGACCCGAAAGAGTCAAATTTTCCGATGATAGCCAGGGCCGCGGGAATAGAGTATAAAAGTTTAATTAAGATGATATTGGACAGCGCCGCGGAAAGGCATGGGGTGAGCGTCGCTGGTTCCTTAAGGCAATAAAGCAATAACGATTTTTTTATCAGATTCAAGGGTCAGTCCCCGCTATTCTTTGTTTTTGGAAAGGGGATAGCGGGGGAAAAGGAAAAACGTGAAAAGATCCTTCAGCAGCTATTCGCCTTCGGCGGATTAACGCTGCTTCAGGATCAAATTTGCTTCGCGAATTTGAGGAGGGAAAAAATTGAACCATACTGCCACGGCTGAAAGGCTAAAATACCAATTAGCTCTGCCGTTTTTAGCGGCAAATCATCTGGTTAGGCGCACAGGCATTGATTATCATGATATGGAGCTTTTTAAGGACGTTAATCCTTTGGACTGGGAGGATTGGCATTGGCAGGTAAAAAATAGAATTTGCGCTAAGGCGGAATTGGCCAAGATAATCAATCTGACCAAGGAAGAAGAAGATGGGATGAAACGCGCCAGCGGTAAGCTTGCCTTGGCGATTACGCCGCATTTAGCCACGCTGATGGACCCGGTGGATCCTAATTGCCCTATCCGCAGGCAGTTTGTCCCGTTGGGCGCGGAGTTCCAGGTAACTCCGCATGAAATGTCCGACCCTTGCGCCGAAGATAGGGATTCTCCTGCCCCGGGCCTTGTGCACCGTTATCCCGACAGGGTGTTGTTGCTGGCAACCGAATGTTGTGCCGCTTATTGCCGTCATTGTACCCGCCGCAGGATGGTTGGGGACAAGCCTCATGTTTGCGCGCCTACAAAATTTGACGAGGCGCTTGAATACATAAAGTCAAACCGCAAAATCCGCGATGTGCTTATTTCCGGCGGCGACCCCTTTATGCTCGAGAACGACGAGCTGGAAGAGATTATCAAGGGCGTGCGCGCGATTTCTCACGTCGAGTTCCTGCGCATCGGCACGCGCGTGCCGGTAAGCCTGCCGCAAAGGATCAACGAAGATTTAATCAAGATGCTCAAGAAATATTCCCCCATTTGGTTGAGCATACATTTTAATCATCCGAAAGAAATTAACAAGCGCACAAAGAGCGCCTGCGATATGCTGTCAGATAACGGTTTTCCTTTAGGCAGTCAGACGGTGCTTTTAAAAGGCATTAACGATAAACCGTATATAATGCGCCGGCTGATGCATGAGCTTCTGGAAATCCGCGCGCGGCCGTATTATATTTATCAGTGCGACCCGGTAAAAGGCACGGCGCATTTCCGCACGCCGGTAGCAGTGGGGATAAATATAATCGAAAAATTGCGCGGCCACACATCAGGGTATGCCGTGCCGACATATGTCATCGACGGCCCCGGCGGCGGAGGGAAAATCCCCGTTGGCCCCAACTATGTGCTTTCTCAAGCGAAAGGAAAATACGTTTTGCGCAACTACCGCGGCAAGATCTATACTTATATAGAGTAACCCTGTTAGCCCCTGGAGCTGACAATCTTGTCAGCTCCAGGGGCTAACAGGGAAGCACCCAGCTATGGAGGTTACGATGAAACGTAACTTTATTTTAGTTGGCCACGCGCAAGTCGGAAAGACAACCTTTGCTGAGAGTATACTTCATATCTGCGGAATGACCTCCCGTAAGGGCTCGGTTTCCGACGGCACTACCGTAAGCGACTACAGTGCCGACGAGATCGAGCGCAAACACTCCATCAACGCAAGCTTCCTTTTCGCCAATTACAAAGAAAATCGTATACAAATAATCGATTCTCCCGGTTACGCCGATTTTATCGGCGAGACCATAGCCTCTTTGCGCGCGGTTGATGCCGCGCTGATCATGGTTGACGCGGTAAGCTCTGTCGAGGTTGGCACAGAGAAATCATGGGGATTTCTTGAGGAGGTAGGCCTGCCCTGTTTTTTCTTTATCAACAAAGCTGATAAGCCGGACGCGGATGCCGATAGCGTGCTTAAAGATATTCAGGAGCATTTTTCTAAGGCCGCGGTTTTTATCAATGATTTAAACGCGCCCTCCCTTATAGATATAGTTGCTGAAAGCGACGATAAGCTTTTGGAAAAATATTTAGAAGGCGCCACTCTTACCGAAGATGAAATCCGTACGGCCTTGCGCAATGCGGTATTAGCGCGAAAAATATTTCCTGTGTTCGCGGGTTCGGCTTTAGAAGATAAAGGGGTAAAGGAATTTTTAGAGGCAGTTTTGAATTATTTCCCTGATCCTTTGGAGCGCCCGAAAATTAAAGCGGTGGATTTGCTTACTAATTCCGAGAAAGAGATATCCTCGTCGGAAAATGAGCCGCTGGCGGGATTTGTTTTTAAGTCTATCGTCGACCCCTTTGTCGGGCAGTTAACCCTCGCGCGGATTTTTAGCGGCAAGCTGGTCGCCAATACCGGTTTTTACAACACAACGAAAGGCGTTAAGGAGCGCATAGGTTCTATTTATCTGCTTCAAGGCAAAGAACAGCGCTCCGTGGATATGGCTACCTGCGGAGATATTGTCGCCTTGGCAAAATTAAAAGATACCGCTACATCGGATTCTATCGGCGAGGAGAAAAAGCCTCTTCGTTTTGATCCTATTGCTTCAGTAGACCCCGCGATATCCTCGTCGGTCAAGCCGAAAAGCCGGGCGGATGAGGATAAAATCTCGCTGGCACTGCACAAATTAACCGCCGAAGACCCAACCTTTAAGGCCTTTCTCGATCCCCAGACAAAGGAGATGATTATTTCCGGGATGGGCGATGTGCATTTGTCAGTAATGGTGGAAAGGATGCGCAAACGTTTTAACGTCGAGGTGGAATTAAACACGCCGAAAGTGGCATATAAAGAGACGATAACCAAAAGCGCTAAGGTTCAGGGAAAATACAAGCGTCAATCCGGCGGCCGCGGCCAATACGGCGACTGTTGGCTTGAGGTAACGCCGTTACAAAGAGGCGGCGATTTTGAGTTCGTTGATAAAGTCGTCGGCGGGGCAATCCCGCGCAACTTTATCCCTTCCGTCGAGAAAGGCGTGCGCCAGGCATGCAGCGAAGGCGCGATTGCCGGGTATCCGATTGTGGATACAAGAGTGATTTTGTTTGACGGCTCTTATCACGACGTGGATTCATCGGATATGGCATTTCAGATTGCCGGGGCAATGGCATTGCGTAAAGCTATCCAGCAGGCAGGCCCGGCTTTATTGGAGCCGATTATGGATGTGGAGGTAACTATTCCGGAAGAATATATGGGCCATATTTCCGGCGACCTAAATTCCCGCCGGGGCAGAGTTATAGGAATGGATTCTAATGGCAGACTGCAAATTATCAAGGCGCAGGTCCCCCAGTCAGAAATGTTCAAATACGCCAACTCCCTGCGTTCGATGACTCAAGGCCGCGGCAGTTACACGATGAAGTATTCGCACTACGAAGAAGTCCCCGCGAAAATCGCCGCCGGCATCATCGCCGCCAGCGGCTTCCACAAAAAAGAAGGAGAGTAACCATTTCTAACCGCGTAGGTTGGAAGCGGTTCTAATTCAAAGAAAGCGCTTTCCCAAAGCGCCACAATCAGCCTTGACAAGCCTTCCTATATATGGCATATTTACCATAAGTAATATATAATACATAGTCTTTAATGCGTAACACAAATATCCGGTAATCCTGATTATGGAGGTAGTCAGG
>CAKKQA010000152.1:0-1373 GCA_919901925.1 Omnitrophica bacterium GWA2_41_15
AGAGACTGAGATAGAAAAAGAGAATATAGTGCTTAAAAAACGATTAGATCGCCTTGAAGAAAAAATTAAGGTTAAATAAGTTTATGCGCTACCTTATATATGTTCCGGTCATACATTCCAGCGCCGACCTCGGTTCATTAGCAAAAGATGTAAATAAAAGAGGAGCCGCGGATTTAGGCGATGAGGCATGGAGAGAGCACCACAGGATAGTTGAAGGTTTTTGGGATGCCGTAGTTCTCTATTTTAATTTTATAGATGGGCAGGGACTGAAGATATATCAGGATGGTATGGTGGCAGACGGCGAGATAGGTAAAAAGATAGTTGAAGAGGGGGTAAAATCAGCAAGCCAGAATTATGAATTAGTCTCAAGGCTTATTAAAGATGGGGCTGTTTTAGTGAAGACAGAAGATTTTAATCTGGTAAAAGAAGAACGCGACAGATTAATTGCTATAATCAACGCGAGGTCTCCGCTGCAGAAATTAGCCGCTCTCGTAAAATATAAATTAATTAAAAACAGGTTATTAAAGAAAAGAGATAAATTTATTGCCCAGCGGATAAATGAAACCTTAAAAGACGGAGAAAGAGGCGTCCTCTTTATAGGCGCTTTTCATAATGTAAAAAAATGGCTTGCCAAAGATATCTTGCTTGAGGAGATAAAGGATATGCATAAAATTAGAGAGTATTACAGCTTACTACCTTTACACGACAGGAATTGCAAACACTTAGAAGAAATAGGCAGGTATATTATTTCTAAAGTTGTAGTTTAGATTGAAGATGTTTTAAGAGAACGAAGGCGGCCGAGATAGAAAAAAATAAACAATGTCCTAAAATAACAAGGACACAAATGAAGGGAGGGGGCTTATGTTAGCGTTGAAAGAGAAATTGGGGTTTCTAAAAGTTAAGCTGCAGTCTTTGGTGAGGCCTAAAATTTTTTGGTTAAGTATTGGGATTTTAGTTATCGGATGTATCAGTTTATATGTTCTTAAGGAAAAGGAAAAAACCTTAAGAATATGCACAGAAAAAGAATTAAGCAAGACTGTCGAAGCAAAAAAGTTAGTTGAAAATAGCCTAAATGTGGCAAAGAAAGAAATAAGAATAAAAGATCGGGAAATAAGCTCAAAGGATCAGGAAATAAAGCTTACCTTAGATAAGTTAGAAAAAGAAGTTTCCACAAGATTAGAAATCGAAGCAAATTTAGTCTTAGTTACTAAGGAAAAATCAAGCTTAGAGGAAAGGGTAAAGGAATTAACTGTTCTTGCTGAAAGAACTAAGCTGGACGATATTGTTATTCAGGCTGCCCCCGGAGTGACGGGAAGAGTATTATCATGGGACAAGAAGCATAACTTTGTAGTAGCGGATTTAGGTAAAGAGAA
>CAKKQA010000152.1:1473-10060 GCA_919901925.1 Omnitrophica bacterium GWA2_41_15
GGGAGTGATAAAAAAAGTTTCCAGTGTGTATTTTGAAGAAGGGCAAGGTAAACTGCTTAAATCATTGACCTTTGAGTTAAATGGAGCGGTAATATATAAGATATGGCAGGAAGGTGGACATATTTTATTAGATATTCAAGCTTCTTCTGAAGGCTTTTCAGAGGTGGATATAGAAAACCAAACAAAAGATGTAATAAAAGAAAGATTAAAAGCAATGGATTCTGCCCTTAAAGAGTTTGATGCAGGCCAATTGCCTATTGACAGTCAAAAATCAGTTGTTAGCGAAAATATTCCAGCTGTGTCTGCTGATGTTAAAGTCGCTGCAGAAAGGCCAGGGGAGGTTCAGCAGCAAGATTTTTATTCCTCTATGGAAAAACCGGCAGAGGTTAAATTTTCTTCGGTGAATATAGGATCAGGCCCAAAAAGTACTATGGAAGATTTTTCAAAGGATACCCTTGTTTTTATGAAAAACCTTTTCTCGACATTAGCCAGTAAAACAGTTAATGAAAATCTTCCGCTAACAACGCAAATGCAGGCATCTCAAGTTTCTATCGGTAGCCCTTCGCAAAAAGAATATAATCACATTTTTCCCAGTGTAAAGGAGCTTTTTTCAGTATTAGCAAAAGTAATAGGTCAATTGTTTAAATCAAGGAGAATGCCTATGCCGAGTATATTATATTGGGTTTTAGGAATAATTTTGGCTTTTGGGGCTGGATTTATATTCTGGCATAGATACTTAATCATCAAACAAAGAAATTCGGCTTCAACAATAGAAAGCCTTGAAGTAGAATTACAGGATAAGAATAAACTTTTGGAACAGCAAGAAATTCTCCGAAAAGCAATAGAGGCCACTTCTTTACAGAAAGAGAAAGAATGTGAACAGCTAAAAGGGGAGTTGGAGACTTTTAAAGAAAGCGTCATTAAAAAAGAATTACCCGCAGAAGAATTGTTTTTAGCAAAGGAAGAAGAAAAGCCTATGGGTGTTGAAGAAGGGCCAGTTGTTGAAGAGAAACCCATAGAAGAGAAACCAACAGAAAAAGGTTCCATAATTGAGGGAAAAAAGCCTGCCGTTATAGAAGAGCTGATAAAAGAGAAAGAGATCGAAGAATCCGCAGAGAAAGAACCTATAATTGATGAATCGCCAGCGGCAAAAAGACAGCATCTGCGTTTAGATCTAAGCCGGGATTTTAATAGGACAATAATTGTTAGAATTGACGGGGCCGATAGGTCAAAGAGCGTAAAGTCTTTCGCTAATGATATTAGCCTTGGCGGATTATGCTTTGAGACAAGAAGGGAATTTAAGTTAGGAGAAAAAATTAATCTAAGATTATTTTTCTTTGGAGATAGAGTCGCAATGATGAAAATACCAGCGCAGATTCTCTGGAAAAAGGTAGCACCCCCGGTTAATTATTATGGTGTTTCTTTTATTTTGTTAGACGAAAAAGCTAAGGCAGCGCTCAAGAACTATATAGATTCAAAAATGACGAAAAGTTAAAGGTAGAAAGAATATTGCATAGAAAGAAGCGACGCTATAATTTTGGAGGAAGGCCATAATTATGGAAGAGCCTGTAAAACAACAAATAGAATGCGCTATATTCCTTGAAACCGATAGAATAATCCAAAGCACAATCACAAAATATTGGAAGGTGAGCTCTAAAGAGAGGCACTATTACGTAGAGGATATTTTACTTGAGATAAAAGCGTTGTTGTCATGTTCTAATCATAATCCTTCAAATACTGATTGTTTAGGTTGTCATTATGCCTTGCGTAAATACATTCAAGACTACAAACCCGCGTCTTCTTTAGTCATTAATATTCCTGTCCGGAGTCGAAAAGAAAAGTGCGCATTAAAATGATGCTTCAAGAATTGGAGGAAACTTATGTTTAGAAAAAAAGATGTGACGTTAACAGATGATAAGGTTATTAATATTGAAGCGGGGATGCAGGGGAATTTAAAGTTTACTGGCCCCGTTAACTTAAAGTTAAACGGCGATTTTGAAGGAGATTTGGAAGCTAAGGGAATCTTGGTTATTGGTGAAAAGGCGGATGTTAGGTCTAAAACAGTTAAAGGCGATACTATAATTATTGCCGGAAGGGTAAAAGGCGACATAATTTGTAGTAAACGGCTAGAACTTTCTAGTTCGGCCAGAGTTCTGGGTAATATTGTGGCTCCGGTTTTGATTGTGAATGAAGGAGCCATTCTAAAAGGTGAATGCACAATGCCTCTAGAAGAAGGTAAGGCAGAGGCTAAAGAGAGAAAGAAAGAATAAGATATGCAGGGATTTCTTTTTAGGTGGTTTATAAACTATGTATCCCTCTTAGTGGTTGTGTATACAGTTAGAGGAATAGAAATTGCGAATTTCCCGACTACGGTTGTCGCCGCTTTAGTTTTAGGAATTATTAACGCATTCTTGCGTCCATTCATAATCCTGCTTACCCTGCCTATAAATATCCTTACAGTAGGTCTTTTCACCTTTGTTATTAACGGTGCTATGTTTTACCTTGCTGCTAAAATAGTAAAAGGTTTCTACGTTACAAATTTCTCTGCCGCTTTATTAGGAGCTCTGCTTTATAGCCTTGTTAGTTTCTTATTGAGTTTATTGACTTCAAGGAGTAAACAGCATTTTTTACATTAGCCTGCCTTTTTAACCCCTTGAACTATTCTTCCATTTTAATTCAACCCACAACACATCAATAATAAGCAAAACTATAAGTAATTTGTTAGATAGGATAGATAAAAAGTTAGATGGCACTCTGCACAAATCGTCTGCTTATTGCAGGTAGGATTTTCATCTGAGCCCTGTATTTTGTAACGGCCCTGCGTAATAAGGGCAGTTGCAGCAGATTAAGCGATAACTTCATTTGTTGGGAAAGCCGCAGTTTGTAGGTAAGTTTTGGGATGAGTTTGACTTCTAATGCCATTATTAACTCCTAAAATAGCGACAACAAATGACACTGATATCGCGCGCATAGCTAATGTTTCTATCACCACAGTTTCCCGTGTTATAAATAACGGAAAAGTGGGAAAACAACTCAAGAAAAAGGTAGCGGGAATTATCTGTAAATACGAATACTCCACTGTTCCTTATGCCCAATACCTCGGCCGCCGGCGTAATCATACAAATTCCCTACCAAAAACAGAAAGCGTTTCCAAAAAAGTTTGATAATCCATTTGACAGTTTCCAGAATACGGGGTATATTTAGTCCGTAAACAAAAAAACTGCCACGGGATAAAACGAAGGAATTTTATGCCATGTTTAAGAATCACTCCGCTTCAGGCGCTGTCGGGCCAAAAGTAGGTGATTTTAAACCAGCGAAAACAAAATCTTGCGGTAGCCCGTCTGCTGCGTTATACTGCTTGGAAAGCAGGCCGCTCTTCACTGCTTCCAATACCTTCAGAAGTAGTTATGCAGCCCGCTTGAGGTCAATTTGGCAAAAAAATTCCGTACATTTGCTTCGCAGTTGGTAATGTCGGGTGTGGATTTAAATACAGTAAGGGAGTTATTAGGGCATAAATCATTAGAGATGACACTTAGGTACAGCCATTTATCGCCAGATCATAAGAAGCGCGCAGTTGATATTTTAGGTCAAAACATTAATAAAGCTGTGCCTAATAATGCAGGAAATTTGCAGGAAGTTTCGAATTTTGAAAAGAAAGGATTCTTTACATTAGCAGAACTTATTGATGATAAAGAGGTTGCGATAATGCGCCCATAGCTCAATTGGATAGAGCGTCAGTCTTCGGAACTGAATGTTGCAGGTTCGATCCCTGCTGGGCGCGTTCTTCTTCGCTCTTCGATATGCTGACTATGGTAGAGCTTCGAAGCAACAAGTTCTTCTTAAGTTGCTGCGAAGCCATACTCTGGCTTGGCAAGTTGAATGGCGTAGCAGAACGTTTTCATATTGCAAATCGACGGGTTATTTGTTAAAATATAAGCCGCCATGAAAAGCTGGGAGAAGAAAGATTTAATAAGAGATTTGAGGATGAGAGGTCTAAGTTATCGGGAAATCAGAGAAAAAGCGCCTTTTGGCCTTTCTAAAAGCACTGTTAGCTTATGGTGCAGGGATATTGAGCTAACGGAGCAACAGAAAAATAGGCTAGATGCGCTTTTTAGAGACGGTAGCTATAGGGGAAGATTAATAGGTTCTAGAACTAATAAGGTAAAAAGAGAAAAAGAAATTGCTGAAATTAAACATAAAGCAAGAAAAGAGATCGGGTTTTTAACTAGGAATGAATTCAGATTAGCAGGTTTAATGCTTTATTGGGGCGAAGGAAATAAAACAAATTCTGTCGGTTTCTCTAACTCCGATCCTGAACTTATAAGATTTATAATGAGATGGTTTAGGGAAATATTTAATGTTCCCGACGAAAAATTCAAAATATATTTGAATATTCATTCAGGGCAAGACGATATAAAAATCAAAAAATTCTGGGCGGATATAATTAAATTGCCGGTTTCACAGTTTGGTAAGAGCTATATTAAAAAAGAAGGTACAGGGCATAGGAAAAATATATTATACAATGGCACTATAAAGGTTCAGATTTGCGATAAGAATCTTTTACATAGAATTATTGGTTGGATTGAAGTTATTAAAGACAATGGGCCATTAGCTTAGTTGGTAAAGCAGGGGACTCTTAATCCCAAGACCGGAGGTTCAAGTCCTCCATGGCTCACTTTATTTCCTAATAGATCGTTCCGTGGCTAAAAAATACGAAATCCTCTCGCATACCGCGGATATCGGCATACGGGCATTCGGCAAAACAGCCGAGGAGCTTTTTACCAATGCCGCCTGTGGCATGTTTGATATTCTCGCCGACACCAAAGGGATAAAGCTTAAAGAAAAAATCAGCGTAAAATTAAAAGCCGCGAAGTTCGACGAGCTTCTGGCTGAATGGCTGCGCGAACTGCTTTATCAGTATAATACAACAGGTATTATCTTCGTGGAATTTGCTTTTCAGAAAATCACCCCTACCGAAATTCAGGCTATTGCCCAAGGCAGCAAGGCTCCCAATAAAATAAAAACAGAGATTAAAGCGGTTACTTACCACGATTTAGAATTCAAGCTAACGGATGACGGCTTGCAGGCGCAGGTGATTTTTGATGTGTGAGGAATAGATGTCAGAATTTGCCGATCAATTAGTTAAAATAGACGACTATCGTTGGAAGATACCTAAAAGTGCCAAGTCCGGGATGCGGGTTGACGGCATCATCTACGCTGACGAGAAGCTTTTGAAGGATATCTTCCAAGATAAGGCTTTGGAACAGGTAGCCAACGTCGCATTTTTACCTGGGATCGTAAAGGCTTCTATGGCAATGCCGGATATACACTGGGGATACGGTTTTCCAATAGGCGGGGTGGCTGCCACTGATGTTGAAAACGGCGGAGTTGTTTCTCCCGGCGGTGTGGGTTTTGACATTGGGTGTGGTATCAGGTTAATGCGGACAAATTTTCGATATGAAGACATAAAAGTTAAAATCCGCGATTTGACTTATGCCTTGTTTAATAATGTCCCTTCGGGCATAGGGTCGCAGGGCGATATAAAGGTCAGCGAGAAGGAAGAAAGCCAGATAATGCTTAAAGGCTCTAAATGGGCGGTTAGCAAAGGATACGGCGTGGAAGCTGACCTTGAGGCAACCGAAGAAAATGGCGCGATTGCCGGCGCTGACCCTTCTTGTGTTTCCGATAGGGCGTATGAGCGGGGAAAAAAACAATCCGGGACACTAGGAAGCGGAAATCATTTTTTAGAAATTCAGGAAGTTGAAACTATTTACGACGCTGAAACCGCAGATGCCTTTGGAATAAGCAAAGGGATGATTACTATTATGATTCATTCCGGTTCCCGGGGTTTTGGCTACCAGGTTTGCGATGATTATGTGAAGGGTATGATCTCTTGCCTGCAAAAATACGGGATAAGTGTTCCGGACAGGCAGCTTGCCTGCGCGCCGGTTGATTCTCCCGAAGCCAAAAGTTATCTGGGGGCAATGCGCGCCGCTGCGAATTACGCCTGGAATAACCGCCAGTGCCTTATGCATTTGGTGCGTATGACATTTGAGAAGTTTTTCGCTATGTCTTGGCAAAAGATGGGTATGGATTTGGTTTATGACGTTGCCCACAACATCGCGAAATTAGAAAAGCATAAAATTAGCGGCAAAGAAAAAATGCTTTGTGTGCATAGAAAAGGGGCGACCCGGGCGTTTCCTCCGGGCCATCCGGAATTGTCAGCCAGATATCAGCAAACCGGCCAGCCCGTGATAATTCCCGGAGATATGGGAAGGAATTCGTATTTATTGGTTGGGACGGAAAAAGCAGCGGAAACCTTTTATTCGACATGTCACGGCGCCGGGCGCGTCAAATCACGCACCGCGGCGGCCAAGGCGTTTAATGCCGTTAAGTTGGTTAGCGACCTGGAGAAAAAGGGAATATTTGTCAAAGCTACAGGACGTGCTACAATAGTAGAAGAGGCGCCGCTTGCCTACAAGGACGTTAACGATGTGGTCAATGTCGTGCATAATGCGGGGATTTCAAAAAAGGTTTGCCGCATGAGGCCGTTGGGAGTCGTTAAAGGTTAGGTTATAGGTGTAAGGTGATAGGAGATAAAAAATAATGTTAGATATAAAATTTATTCGCGAAAATCCGGATTTGGTGAAGCAATCAATAAAAAACCGCAAGGTCAATATTGATATAGGCAAACTTATAGAGGTTGATGATAAGCGAAAAGCGGTTTTGTCGGCATTGGAAGAGTTAAGAGCTCAAAAGAATAAAGCTAACGACGAAATCACCGGCCTTTTAAAAGAAAAAAAAGACCCTAAACAAAAAATAGCCTCTATGAAAGAGATTGCGGCGAATATTGACGGCTTGGAAAATGAATTGAAAGGGATTGAGCCGGAAATCAGCAGGCTGATTTTAACTATTCCTAATGTCCCTCATGTTTCGATTCCGGTCGGAGATGCCAGCGCTAACAAAATCGTGCGGACGTGGGGAGAACCGAATAAAATGCCTAATGCCCGCAGCCATGTTGAATTGGCCGAGCATCTGGATATCATCGATTTTCCGCGGGCGACAAAAATTACAGGGGCTAATTTTATCCTTTATAAAGGCGATGGCGCGCGCTTGGAGAGGGCGTTGTATAATTTTATGCTCGACCTGCATACCTCAAAGCATGGTTATCGGGAAATCTTTCCGCCGTTTCTGGTAAACCGGGCGTCGATGACCGGCACCGGACAGTTACCGAAGATGGAAGAGGATATGTACAAGCTTAAGGATGATGATTTGTTTTTGATTCCGACCGCGGAAGTGCCGGTTACAAATATCTTCCGCGATGAAATCTTAAATGAAGATGAGTTACCTATATATTATACCGCTTACACCGCCTGTTTCAGGCGGGAGGCCGGTTCTTACGGAAAAGATACTAAAGGGTTAATGCGTGTACATCAGTTTGATAAGGTTGAACTGGTGAAGTTTGTTAAGCCGGAGACTTCTTATGACGAGTTGGAAAAACTAGTTAACAACGCCGAGACAGTTTTACAGCTTTTAGGTTTGCCTTATCGTGTGTTGATGCTGGCAACCGGCGATTTAAGTTTTTCCGCTTCCAAATGTTATGACCTGGAAGCTTATGCGCCGGGCATAGATAAATGGCTTGAGGTTTCCAGCTGCAGCAATTTTGAAGCCTTTCAAGCCCGCCGGGCGAACATAAAATACCGAAAGACTGCCGATAAGAAATCGGAGTATTTGCATACATTAAACGGTTCGGGAGTTGCTTTGGCGAGGACAATGATAGCGATATTGGAAAATTACCAACAGCCTGATGGGACAGTGCTTATCCCGGAAGTCTTAAGGAGGTATTTTGATGGAAAAACCAGCATTACCGCCAGATAATAAGCTATTTAAAGAAATGAAGCCGCCTTCGGCAAGCAAAATGAAGGAATTTCTCGCGGTGTGTTTGAAATTGTTGTTGGGAATATGTTTACTGCCGGCTGTTTACGCCTCATCAGCGTGTTTCGGCCAACAGCTTTATAACCTCGAAGGCAATGTGATCAAGGCGTTTGTCTGGGGCATAGTCGCATTTGTGGGGTTTTATTTCTTTGTCTGGGAACCGGCGCCTGTTTTTAAGAGGGGCTTCAGGATACTGGAGATAGTTTTTCAATTTTTTTCGCCGTTAGTCAAATTCGCGCCTTACGCCTTGCCGATCTATACGATTTTGATATTTTTGGCTTTTTTTATTCTTAGCCCGTTTATGAATCTGCGGGAATATTTAGATGCAATTATATTTTTGGCTGGGTTTACTTTTGCCTTGCACGTTGTTTATTGCGCTAAGACCATGCGCACAGGCAAAGAGGCGGGAAAACTCAAGTCAGGATACATCTTTGGCTTTTCTGTGATTTATATTCTGGATATGATTTTAATGGCGTTTTTCTTTAACCTCGCTTTTGAAAAGTTTTCATTCTTAAATTTCTTTAACAGCGCTTACCATATTACCAAGAATATATATATCATAGTGTTTAGGCAGTTGTTTTTGTAGTAGCATTCGCCTGAAACCTCGGCAGACTGGGTCACATCAAATTCGATCTCTAAAAGTGGAGCGGAA
>CAKKQA010000153.1 GCA_919901925.1 Omnitrophica bacterium GWA2_41_15
ACTTTATACCGAACATATCTGTGGCCAAATCTCTTCCAAGAGCTGAACTATTACGTTTTATCCAATTATATTTCAGTATTGACAACAGGAAGATAATGTTATAGAATGTTTAAAATGTTTTAAACGATACGAAAGAGCAGATAGGAGCGTAAGATGAATAAAAAGCTTGAGTTAGCAGAAGATAGGTTTATAGAGCATATCGGTAATATATGTAATAAATTTGGCTTAAATAACTTTCTTGCTCAGTTATATGGCGTGCTCTATTTGAGTAACCGCCCGTTATCTTTAGATGAATTGACCGAAAAAATGCAGGCTAGTAAAGGGAATATCAGTATAAATATAAGGGTTTTAGAGCAATGGGGAGCGGTAAAGCGGGTTTGGATGAGAGGATCCAGAAAGGATTTCTACGAGGCAGAGCTTAATTTGAAGAAAGTGCTTGGTGAGAGGATCAAGTCAAGTTTTCAAAAACATATGTCTGATATGTCCAGTATGTTAAAAGAGTCTAATCAATTGATCAAATCAGCAGTTGATGAGCTTAGCGATGAAGAGAAAGATATTGCTAAGGTTTATGAGGCAAGATTAAAGAAAATTGAAGAATTAAACGGTTTAGTTAGCACAGCCTTAAGTTTCGCGGATAAAATCTTATGATGAAATTTACTATTGGGTTTGAGAAAGAGGATTTAAAGAAACTGCATTCATGCTGGGATGAGGTTATTGCTTCCCAGCAATGGTCTGAAGGTAAATTCACTAAAAGTTTTGAAGAGAAATGGGCTGAATTTAACCAATTAGATGCTGTTGCCTTTGCAAGCTGGGGTGGCGCGGCATTGGCGGCATTAGAATTTATTGATGTAAAAGGCAAGACGGTCCTTTGTCCATCTAACACATTTATGGCTACGCCGTTAAGCGTCATAAAGGCGGGAGGCAATGTTGAATTTGTTGATTGTAATAAAGATGACTTATGCCTGTCTCTTGATGACCTAAAACTAAAAATAGAAAAATATAATCCTGCAGCTGTATGGGTTGTCCATATCGGCGGGCATATTGCTTTTCAGATAAGTGAAATTGCCGGACTGTGCAGGGAAAAAGGGATTATGCTTTTGGAAGATTGCGCGCACGCGCATGGCGCGTCCTGGAATGGCAAAAAACCCGGAAGTTGGTCTGACGCGGGGATTTATTCTTTTTATGCCACGAAAACAATTTCTACGGGCGAAGGCGGCATGCTGGTTACAAAAAACAAGGATTTGTTGGAATTTGCCAAGAAATACAGGAATTACGGAAAATTTGATTATAAAGTAGAAGGCTTAAATTACCGGATGAGCGAATTTACCGCTGCTCTAGGCTGTGTGCAAACAGAGCGGTTAGATGAAATTGTTTCCTGGAAGAATGAATACGCCAGAAAATATTTAGATGCTAAACTCACCAACAGAGTAAGATTTCCTCAAGGCATGGTTTCAGGATACTACAAATATATAGTTTTTGAAAGTATAGATAAATCAACTGGAAAGGTTTATGGCGAGTGCTGCCATAAGATTATGGGCAAGAGCTATGATCTGCTAAATACGGACTGGGTAGCTAATAATCATTGGTGCGCGCCATTATATTATAAAGGAGAGGAGATTTAAAAGATGAAAGCTTTAGTTACCGGAGGTTCGGGTTTTATCGGTTCCCATGTAGTGGATAAATTGCGCGAAAAAGGGATAGAAGCGCGCGTTTTTGATATGGTGATGCCTACTTTTCGCAAGGATATTGAATTTTATCAGGGCAGCCTCTTGAATTTTGACGAGCTGAGAATGGCTTTAATGGGAATCGATGTGGTTTTTCATCTCGGCGCGGTTGCCGATGTCAAAGATGTATTCCGCGATCCGCACTATTCAGAATCAATCAATGTGCGCGGGACGATGAATGTCTTGGAGGCCTCCAGGCTTAATGGTTCGATTAAAAGGGTAGTTTATGGAAGCACTACCTGGGTTTATAGCGACGCGCAGGCCCATGAAGTGGATGAGAATACGCCTTTAACTTCGCCTTCGCATCTTTATACAGCTACGAAGCTTTCCGGAGAGCATTACTGCCATGCCTATAGCAAATTATATAACCTTGATACAACGATATTGCGTTACGGGATTCCTTACGGCCCAAGGGCGCGAGACGGCGCGGTTATCCCTATATTTGTGAAAAAAGCATTAAACGGCGAGCCCATTACAATCGCGGGCGACGGCTCACAGTTTAGAAAATTCATCTATGTTGAGGATTTGGCTGAAGGAAATGTTTTGGCGATTAAAAATATAGCTAGGAATAAAATTTATAACCTCGACGGAAAGGAAAAAATCGCTATAGCCCAAATAGCTAAAACAATTAAAAATATTTTAGGCGATGTTAGAATTGAATATCTTCCTTCGCGTGCCGGCGATTTTCCCGGCAAGGAGGTTTCTAGCGAGCTGGCCAAGAAAGAACTTGGCTGGGAGCCTAAGACAAGCTTTGAGGATGGCGTGCGCGAATATATAACATGGTATAAAGCAAGAGAAGAGCAGCGCGACGCTGATTATAGAAAAATCGACGCGATATTAAAAAATTAGGAGAGATTATGCGATCCGTAGTTTTGGTTATAGCGCCGCATATGGACGATGAAGTGCTGGGTTGCGCGGGAGTAATTGCCCGGCATATTTCTGAAGGAGATAGAGTTGCTGTTTGTGTAGTTGCTAACCGCGCGTATAATCATCGTTATGATTTAGAGTTGATCGAAAAGGAAAAAAGGAATACCCTGGCAGCGAAAAAGATCTTAGGTTACCAGGAAATCTTTTTTCTCGGCCTAAATGACGAACAACTTGATGATAAGGAAATAGATATCGTTGTCCCTTTAGAGGATATTTTGCGCAAAGTCAATCCCAATTATGTATATATACCCCACAAAGGAGACAGCAATCAAGACCATCGCGCGGTTTTTAATGCGGCCATAATCTCTTGCCGGTTTTTCGCGAATAAGAACATTAGAAAACTGTTGAGTTTTGAAGTCCCTTCTGCCACAGATCAGTCTGCGCCTTTAAGTGAAGCTGCTTTTCTGCCGAATTATTACGTTAATATAGATGAGTTTATTGATAAAAAGATAAGCGCCTTACGTTGTTTTAAGGCCGAATGCAAGGAATTTCCGCATCCTAGGTCACCTGAGGCAGTAACTGCTTTAGCTAGGAAAAGAGGATCCGAGGTGGGATTTAAGGCCGCAGAGGCCTTTATGATATTAAGGGAAAAATGGTAGCCGCCATACATCAGCCGCAATATCTTCCTTGGCTGGGTTTAATCGATCGTATAATAAAAAGCGATGTATTTGTTTTTTTAGACAGTGTGCCGTATTCTAAAAATTATTTTTATAACCGCAACCGTATTAAGACTGCGAATGGATGGATATGGCTGACCATCCCGGTTTTATTTAAAGGAAAATTCGGAGAAAAAATAGAAAATATCCGTATTGATAATGGGATTAATTGGAGAGAAAAGCATTTAAAGAGCATCTCTTTAGCATATAAAAAAGCCCCATTTTTTAAACAATATATCCCACATTTAGAGGATTTTTACAGCAAGGAGTGGCTTTTTCTGTCACAAGCCAGCATCGCCAGCACAGAGCTGATGCTTAAACTTTTTGGCATAACTGCCAGAACAATAAAAAGTTCGGATATAAAGGCAGAAGGCGCCAAAGAAACCCTTTTGATAGATATCTGCCGCAAGTTAGGCGCCAAGGCGTATCTAGCCGGCCCGGATGGAAAGAATTACATTAGGCCGGAGAATTGGAAAGAGTCGAATATTGAAGTTAGGTTTCAAGATTTTAGGCACCCCAAATATCAACAGCTTTTCGGGGAGTTTTTGCCGCAGATGTCAGCGGTTGATATGCTATTTAACTATGGGCAGGATTGCCTTTCTTTGCTGCTTGACGCGAAGCGGGAATATTCGGATTTGGTATTAAAATAGGATGAAAAATAAGATTCTTTTGATACGCCCCAGGAATTTTTTGTCTTTAAGCAATTATCCGCCGCTGGCGCTGATTTTGATCGGTTCCACGCTTGAAAAAGCCGGATATGAGGTTGAAATCTTCTCGGCTGCGGATAGCCAGAATTATTTAGAGGTAATAAAGGACAAGATTGCTAATCAAGATTTATTATTTGTCGGTTTGACTGTATTAACTACAGAAGTTTCGGATGCGATTAAGATATCGAAGGCAATTAAACAGGAAGCAGATATCCCGATAGCCTGGGGCGGCTGGCATGTGACTTTATTTCCCGAACAATGCGCCCAAAGCCCTTTTATCGATTATGCCGTTATTGATGAGGGGGATTTTTCTGTGGTTGGCCTTGCTAATTCTTTAGCTAGAGGACAGGCTTTAGAAAGCAAGATAATTAAAACTTCCGGGCATTTGGATATGAACGAACTTCCTTTGCCGGATTATTCTCTGGTGGATAATATCGATAATTTTATTACGAGGCCTCTGGGAGATAAGTTCCAGGAGATTATTGGCCGCCCTATAAGGTGGCTGCCTTATCAATCAAGCAGGGGCTGTCCCAGTAAATGCGCCTTTTGTATTAACATTGTCACCGGTAATCAGGATTATCGCGCGAAATCCCCCGCAAAAATTTCCGGCGAGCTGGAAGCGCTCGCAAAAAAGTATAACATAGAGCATTTTAAAATTCTGGATGATAATTTTTTCGCGTCTAAAAACAGGGTAAAAGAATTTTGCGATATTGTCCTGCGAAGAAACCTGGAATTTACCTGGGACGGAGAATGCCGGGTTGATTATTTCAGGGATGATTATTTGAATGATGAACTTTTAAGCAGGCTTAAGGACACAGGCTTGCTACAGTTGGTTTTAGGAGCTGAGTCCGGATCAACTAAAACCCTAAGCTATCTTTGTAAAAATATTGTCCCTCAACAAACAGAGCGGGCAATTACAAGCCTTCAAAAGCACGGTATCATCGCGGATTGTTCTTTTATGGTTGGCCTGCCGGGAGAAACTAAAGAGGAAGTAATGAAAACCCACGCATTCATTAATAAACAAAGAAAACATAAACTTTTTCTTTGCGGGGTGCAGACTTACAGGCCTTATCCCGGAAGCAGGATAGCACAGCAATTGATTGCTGAAGGGAAGCTTAAAGAGCCAGAGGCCTTAGAGGAATGGCAGGTTGAAAATATTGTAGGGCTTTACACTTATGTTGACGTTAAGCGGCCCTGGATTGAAAACTATAAATTAGCCATGAATATAAGCTATTATCAGTCTTTGGCTTCCGGCGTATGGCTTTTGCAGCATCAAATTGATAATGGATTTTTCCGCCTTATAAATGCGTTTTTTAAGAAAATAGGGGCGTTAAGGAGCAGGTTTTCCTTTTTCTTCTTCCCGATTGATAAAAAAATTTATTCGGTTTTTCGCCTAAAAATGTACCGGCGTTTAGAATCAAAAAAAGAAAGCTAACAGGTTAAATAGTTACTTGAAATGAAGAATAAATATAAGGTTATCGGAGTGATTACCGCCAGGATGAGTTCGCGCAGGCTGCCCGGAAAAGTTATGAAGCCGCTTTGCGGAAAAAGCGTTTTTGCGCATCATCTGGAGCGGTTGCGCAGTATAAGTGAGCTCGATGGGGTGTATTTAGTGACTTCTTTGGAGCTTGAGAACATGCCGTTAATTGCGGAAGCTAAGCGGCTGGATGTCCCTTATTATGAAGGAGAAAAGGAAGATGTGCTAGAAAGGCATGAAAAGATTGTGCGGATATCCGCTGCCTCTGCCATAATTAGGATTACCTGTGATATGCCTTTGTTTGATATTCCTACGGTTAGCGCTTATATAGAGGCTTATAATGAGTACCAACCGGATTATATTTATCCTGCCAATTTTAATCTCTTGAATGGCACTATGTGCGAATTGGTATCCGCAGGCGCGATTATAAAGGCGCATAAGTTTTATAAAGGGCCGGCCATTACAAAGTATATTATTGAACACCCCGGGGAGTTTAAAATGAAAGGGGTCGCAGTCAGAAATGATATATGCCGTACAGACGTCAGATTGGATTTGGATTTCCCCGAAGATTACGAGTTGATCAATAAGATTTATGAAAAATTGTATAGGGGCAAGCCCATTGCGTTAGAAGACGCCTATGGATTCCTTGACGATAATCCTTCGCTTATCCTGATAAATAAATTCCGCGCCCATAACGAAGCTGCTTCCTATGTTCAGCGCCTTTTATATAAACCGGTTTTCCAGGTAATAAAGTCCGGGGAGCAATACGAGATTATCAATGAGTTGGGGCAGCAGGTAAATTACAGCGATTTTACGGATAAGCTAAAAAGCCTTTTTGCAAAACAAGAAGGAGATTAAGTTGGGTAATTTTATTTCTGTGGGTTCACGAAAAATCGGAGACGGATGCCCGTGTTTTATAATTGCCGAAATCGGGATGAATCATGACGGAAATAAAGACAAGGCAAAAAAACTGATCGCGGCAGCCGCTAGAGCCGGCGCTGATGCCGTAAAATTTCAGACTTTTAAGGCCCAAGACATAATTAACCCTTTGTTGCCCATTGATTACGATCCTGATGAGCCTGTGCCAAAAGGATTTACTTATTTTTGGGAATATATCAGGCAGTTTGAGCTTCCTTACAGCTGGCATGACGAACTTATTGAATACTCGCGGAAACATAAGATAACCTTTATTTCAACGCCATGCTCAATAGAGGCATTAGATTTTTTATTCGAACGCGTACCTGTCTTTAAGATTGCGTCTATGGATTTAACAAACATACCGTTTCTTAATGAGGTCGGTAAAAGGAAGAAGCCGGTTATCCTTTCTACCGGTATAGGCACATTGGCGGAGATTGAGGCGGCTATCCATGCCCTTAGAAGCTCGGGTTGCGCTGAAATGGCGATTATGCACTGTGTTTCTAATTATCCGGCCAAGCCGCAGGAACTAAACTTGCGAAATATACGGATGTTAAAAGAAACCTTCAGCCTTCCGGTTGGATTTTCCGACCATTCTTTAGGCGTAACAGGGGCGGTAGCTGCAGTGGCTCTGGGGGCGTGTATTATCGAAAAGCATATTACTTTAGGCCGGAAAACTCCCGGGCCTGACCATTACTTTGCTTTAGAGCCGGGGGAGTTAAAAGATTTGGTAACAAGCATAAGAGAGGCGGAATTGTCGCTGGGAAGCGAAAATAGAATTATAACTAAAAGCGAAAGGTTAAAAAGAACAACGTACAGAAGAAGCTTGTTGATTAACAAAGATTTAAACAAGGGCCATGCGTTAATAGGCGGGGATATATCTATAATTCGCCCGGGGTCGGGCATACAACCTGTTGATTTTCCAAAGGTATTAGGAATGAAGCTGAAAAAAAGCCTAAAGGCATACACCCCGCTTAAGTGGGAACATCTTTTCGTGTAATGGATAAAATAAACAAAGTTATTTTTCGGGCAGATGGCGCCAGTTTTTTAGGCTATGGGCATATTTATCAGAGCCTGACTTTGGCCGGTATTTTTTGCGAAAGGGGATATGAAGTTTCTTTTGCCGTAAAAGATTATGAGCCGGCTGTCATCGACTATGTAAAAAATAAAGGCATAAGTGTTATTGCTATTCCTTCCGCGGCAGGAGAGGATGAAGATTTCGATATCTTATTGGAATATGCCCAGAGGCTCGGCGCCAAGGTTGTTGTGATTGACCATCATCTTTTAGGATGCGGCTATGCTTTGAAGATAAGAGAAAAAGGTATTGTTGTAGTCAATATAGATGATGAGGGTAAGAGGAAATTCTGCGGCGATATTTTGATTAATTACAATATCTACGCGCCGCAGATTAAATATTCAGCTGAAAACCATACTAAGTTTTTGCTCGGCCCCAGATACGCAGTTTTAAGGAAGGAGTTCGAGCCTCCTGTTGCGATGAAAAACAAGGTTGATAAACATTTGTTGGTTGTCTTAGGGGGCGGTTATGCCCGCGGCGAAGTTGTTAAGGTTTTAGAGGCGCTAAAACTGCTTGATAATTCGCTGTTAAAAGAAATAAGCCCACAGATAATACTTGGCCCGGGCTATCCAAACCCGCAGGATATTATTCTTAAACACAGCCATTATCCTGTAACAGTTCATTTTGATCCGAAAAATATCCGTGATTTGATGGAAAAGTCCGGTTTTGCTATATGCGCAGGCGGAGGTACCCTTTATGAATTTGCCAGGATGGGCGTTTTACCGATAATAATTATATTGGATGAAAACCAAATCTTGAACGCGGAAAGTTTTTCTAAAGCCGGGATTGCCGAGAACCTTGGCTGGTACGAAGATGTGAGCCCGGGAAAAATAGCAGAAGCTATTAAACGTCAATTTAACTCTTTGATTAGCCCAAGAGAACGCGCGGATAATATTATGCCGCTGGTTGACGGTTTGGGTGCCAGGCGCGTAGTAGACGCCATATGCCGGGTAAAACAATAAAGTTATGACAAACAAGATACGGATTGTTTTATGGGGATACGATAAATCGGCAGAGATGAAACTTGAGGCGCTTTTATCTCTGCCGGGAGTTATTGTAGCCGCAGTGGTCGTTCCCGTAAATCGTGACAAGAAAAGAGTGAATGCGATAAAGGCCATAGCTTTAAGGCACAAGATTAAAGTGTATGAGCCGCAATTTTTAAGGAATAATAACGCTTTTCGCAAGGCTATTGCTTCATTACATCCGGATATTTTTATCGTAGATTCATATACAAAGCTTATTCCCAAAAGCCTTTTTGAGCTTCCGAGATCAGGGGCATATAATTTTCATCCCGGGAGGCTTCCGGAATATAGGGGCGCCCATGTGCTTAACTGGGCCATCATCAACGGCGAAGAAAAGATCGCATTAACCGTGCACCTGCTTAATGAAGAATTTGACAGCGGGGATATTGTGTTTGCCGAAGATATAAAAATATCGTTCCTTGACGATATCAATACAGTCTTTGATAAGGTTTGTAAGGCCGGGGTTTTACTATTGACTAGACTGATTGCCGCGGTGCGCGATGATAATTTGAAGCTATTTCCGCAAA
>CAKKQA010000154.1 GCA_919901925.1 Omnitrophica bacterium GWA2_41_15
AAACGGAGAGGCAGGGATTCGAACCCTGGGACCTTGTGGGTCACACGCTCTCCAGGCGTGCCGATTAAACCGCTCTCGCACCTCTCCAATTTTTATTTGTCAGGATGTATAAAAATTGGATCTCGAGCCCCGCCGAAGGCGGGGCGAGAGATCTCAACTATATATATTTATAAATTAAGCCAATTATTGATTATACAGCCTAGCGGAGACTTCGTCAATCTGCTAATTTTTGAAGATTGACTTATCTTATTTTTAAGCTACAATACGGCTATGTTAAAAATAGGAAAGCTGAAAGTATCTTCCCCCCTCATCCTTGCCCCGATGGCAGGGATCAGCGACTTGCCATTTCGGATGCTTAACCGCTCCTTTGGCTGTGTGCTTGCCTTTGTGGAAATGATCAACGCCCGCTCCCTAAGCTACAAAAATAAGCGCACAAATATTATGCTTTCTTCTAATGCGAAAGATAAACCCCTGGGCGTTCAACTCTTAGGATGCGAGCCTGAATATATCAAAAAAGCCCAGGAAATCCTGCTTAGCCACAAACCTGACCTCTTGGACTTCAACGCCGCCTGTCCGGCGAAAAAAGTGGTCCGCCGCGGCGAAGGCGCGAGCTTGCTCAAAGACCCTAAAAAACTGCATAAACTGCTTAAACTCCTGGTTAAAAATTCCAACGTCCCTCTCACTGTAAAAATCCGTTCAGGCTGGGATAAAAATACAATCAACGCTAGAGAAGTCGGCCTCTTGGCTGAAGATGCCGGCGTCGACGCGATATTCATCCACGGCCGCTCGAGAGCCCAAGGCTATAGCGGCAAGGTCGACTACGAGGCTATTCAATCCGTAAAAAAAGCTGCAAAAATACCTGTGATTGCTTCTGGCGACATCTGGAGTGCCCAATTTGCTAAAAAGATGTTTGATGAAACCGGCTGTGACGGAATTATTATTGCCCGGGGCTCATTAGGCAATCCGTGGCTGTTTAAAGAAATCGAACACTTTCTAAAAACGGGGAAAATACTTCCTAAACCCGAAATCTCCGAAATTTTAGATATTATATATAAACACCTGGATTTATGTATTGATTTTTACGGCGAGAGGGTTGCGGTTGTCTTGTTCCGCAAATTCATCGGCTGGTATCTAAAAGGCTACAGGCACATCCGGGTAATCCGCGAAGAAATCACCCACATCAAAACTAAAGCAGAATTAGAAAAGATATTAGGGAAGTATATTTAAACGGTCTTCTTCGCTCTTAAATATGCTGACCATGGTAGAACTTCGAAGCACTTATCACTCACTTCTGAAGTTGCTACGAAGTCATACCGTCGTCTACAGTTGAATGACGAAGTAGAACGGACGCGGTTGCAACCAATTCGAACCGCGTCAGAGATTACCGTAAATATTATAATCCCTCCTTCGCAACGAATCCCATTATATCAGAAATTAGCCCAAAAAAAAGTTGACAATCGCCCACTTGTGGTATATATTACTGTTGAGTCTTCCAATAGCGAAAGTCGGCGTCACGCCGTGCGTGGGAAACCACCTAGCTATAGAGGGCTCATTTTTTTGGCATCTAATTCATTATCCCGATTATAGAAATTTTTAGGGTATTTAACAGAGTCATAAATATCCCACACAAAACTCACCTTTTCTTTAATAAAATTAAAATACCGCATTTCGCCTTTTGTAAATAACCT
>CAKKQA010000155.1 GCA_919901925.1 Omnitrophica bacterium GWA2_41_15
CCTATAATTTGTTTGATGAGGTAAGCTGGTATAGGGCGCTTTTATTGATACCGACAATCGGTCCTAAGACCGTGGAAAAAATTTTGTCGGAGATAATCAATAACAAACGCCTCCCGCTAAGCACAGATAAATTAATCCAAAAATCTCAAGGCCTCAAAGATTTGATTGGCCTGTTAGGTAAAATTGATGCCACCAGGAATACTCCATTAGAGATTATGGGGGTATTCTTGAAGTATTATCAGCCGTTATTAAAAGGAAAATACGATGATTTTAATAAACGTTTAAACGATTTGGATTCTTTGGAGCGTATTTCCGGCAGGTATAGCAGTTTGGAACAATTCCTTACGGATTTGGCGCTTGAGCCTCCGGAAAGAAATATTGTAGAAGCGGGGTCAAGGGATAAGGATGATTCCCGATTGGTGCTGTCAACCATACATTCCGCGAAGGGCCTGGAGTGGCATACGGTGTTTTTGATTTACACCGCTGAAGGTTATTTACCCTCGTATCTTTCTTTAGAAGATAATGAAGCGATTGAGGAAGAGAGGCGGCTGTTTTACGTGGCTACGACAAGGGCAAAAGATAACCTGTTTTTGCTTAAACCCCGTATCGACCGGTCGCCCAGGAGTTATTTTTCCGACGGAGGCACAGTCTTCACGCAGGTTTCGCGTTTTTTGGAAGAAGGAAATATACTGGACAGGTTTGTGGATAAAAAGCAGCTATCCGCGGTAAGTTTTGACGATATTGGCTTTGATGATGTAATTGATGATATGGCCCAAGATAAGAAAGAGTCGTTTGAGGCGATTAAAGATTATTTCCGCGACACTTAGAAGCGCTTCTCGTGTAGTGACAGCACACTGTGCTGTCACTACATCTGGTTTTCTGATACGCTTATTTACAAAATATGAGCCCGACGCAAGAGTTTAGAAAAGACCCGGATAAATCGTTTATCCTCAATTACTCCCCGATTTTTTCCAGCCTGAATATTTTCGAGAAAAATTTAATAATGCAAAAGAGCAAGGTCGTCGAATATAAAAAAGGCGACATCGTTTACCGTCAGGGAGAGCCCCCTGACGCTTTTTATTGCGTGATTACCGGCAGGGTGAGGATATATACTCAAGCCGCGGCTCTTGGCCAAGAAAAAACGCCGCAAGCCGCGGCGCGAAAAGTCGTGCTTGAATATTTAAACTGCGGTAAATATTTTGGAGTAGTTTCTTTGTTGACAGGCGACACGCACTCTTTAAGCGCTGAAGCGGTAAATGATTCCAGGATATTAAGGATAACTAAAGATGATTTTCAGGCCATCCTTAAGAAAATACCAAGGCTCTCATTAGATTTGAGTATGACCCTTTCCCGGCGCCTGCGCAAGAGGGACATAGGCGAAAAAAAGATTTTTGAGAGCAATATCATATCTATTTTCAGCGCTTCTATTGTTTCCGGAAGTTCCGCCTATGCCACAAATTTTGCCCTTAGTTTAAGAAAAGAAACCGGCCGCAAGGTAATACTGATCAATATCAGCCAAAATATACCCGATACGCAAAAGTCCGTAACCCTAAGCAATGCCTTGCTTGCGCATAACGCGCTGGAACATGCTATTTATAAAGACGCTGCTGTCGGAGCAGACCTTATAAATGTAAAATACACTAAAGTAGACGATAATTGTTTTCATAGCTTGAACGCCCTGTTGACTTATCTTACCGGAAGTTATCATTACGTAATCATTGACCTGCCTATTTTTTCTCAAAATGGCTCCAAAAATGGCGTTTATCTGAATCAGATAATCTTTCAGGTTTTGAATCAGTCGGATATGATCCATATAATCACGGAATCAGATATGGATAGCTTGAAGAATACGAAGGATCTTATTTCCAGTTTGTTTGAAAAGGTCAATTACCCGGAAGAAAAGATTAAAATCATTATCGATGCTATAGATGAAAACAGGATACTTTCTAATGAGGAGGTAACCAGGTTTCTGAATTATAAAATATACGCTACCTTGCCGCCTTTAGCGGAAAAAGGCGAGATTGAAGAGCGGCCGCAGACGATAGTTTTGGATAAGCCTCAAGCCGATTATTCTAAGGCAGTCCGCAGGGTTGCCCGGGAAATAGGAGATAAGCGGGTGGGTCTGGCGCTGGGAGGCGGAGCCGCTTATGGCCTTGCTCATGTCGGAGTATTAAAGGTTTTAGAGAGGGAAAATATACCCATAGATATAATAGCTGGTTGCAGTATGGGTGCTTTTATCGGGGCTCTATGGGCAATTGGCCTGACCTCCGGCCAAATCGAAGACATTGTCTTGGAATATAACGACGATTTTAAAAAGACAATCACTTTGCTTGGCGACGTCTGTTTTCCGAAGATGTCTATAGCTAAAGGAGAAAGGATACGCAGTTTTCTTAAGAAACATATCGGCGATAAAACTTTTCAGGATATTAAAGTTCCGCTTAAGGTTGTTGCCTGTAACCTGACAAAAAGAGAAAAGATTGTCTTTGATTCCGGCAGTTTAGCTGACGCAGTTATGGCTAGTATTGCCATACCCGGAGTTTTCGCGCCGTCCCGGATAAATAAGGATTTAATTATCGATGGCGGCATCTTAGAGCCGGTGCCGGTCGGGACCTTGATTAAGATGGGCATAAAGAGGGTTATAGCGGTCAATGTCCTGCCTAGCCCGGAAAACATCATTCAAAATTATGATCTCACCCGCAGGCGCATTGAGGAAGAAAAAAGGCAGTTAAGTTCCAAGAAGTTTATAGAAAGAATCACATATAAAATAGTGGATAAACTGCGCAAAGAGTTTACCCCGAATATAATGGATATAATCGTCAACAGTATTCAGGCTTTGGAATACGTTATCGCGGAATCAGACTGCCAAAAGGCGGATGTGGTTATAAGCCCTGTAGGTGTCGGGGCGGAATGGTTTGAGTTTTTTAAGGTAAAATTGCTTATAGAAAAAGGGGAAGAAGAAACGATGAAGGCTTTGGACGCGATCAAAAACGTAGTCACGGAAAGGCAATGAAAAGAACATTTAGTATAATCTTGTTTGCCGGATGCGTATTTTTTCTGCTGGTGGCTTTCGCGCAAGAAGTGCCAAAACGGTTTCTTTTTAACAAAGAAAATGCTCTTGATGAGTGGCAGGAGAAGATTTTTTCCGGAAAGGTCAGCTATAAAGTCTTGCCTAAATCGGAAAAAGGCGAACTATCCGCGCAGAGCAATTCTACGGCCTCGGGGCTTATATATAGGATAGAGTTTGACGCTAATGTTAATCCTTATATAAGTTGGAAATGGAAGGTGTCAAAGTTTCCATCCAGCAAGCTACAGGGCGTAACCCCGGGCCAATGGATAGAAAATGATGATTACGCCGCCAGGATATATGTGATTTTTCCTTCTTGGATTTTTACCGGGACCGAATGCATAGAATATATTTGGTCTGATGACCTGCCTAAAGGGCTGGTTTTAACCAACCCTTATTTTAATAGAATAAAGTTGATAGTGGTAGAATCCGGAAAAGAAAATCAGGATAAATGGGCTTATGCCGAACGCAACATAGCCGAAGACTATAAAATGCTGTTTGGCAGGTATCCGAGCAGGGGTGTAGGGGCTATCGCGTTAATGACTGATTCAGATAATACTAAAAGCAGCGCTTTAACTTATTACTCTGATATATATGTGGGGTATAAAATGCCGCAGACGCTTAAGCCTTTTCAGGGGAAAGAAAAAAGAGGTTTGTGGGAAAGTTTAAAGAATATATTTCATTAATTGGGAGGTGTTTATGATTGATAAAAAGAAAGATTCGCGCAAGAAGTTTTGTATTGCCAATCGTTTTCAAAGAAAAATACTGACATTGGTATTTTTTTCTACCGTCATACCGATGGCTATTTCCGTGGTATGCCTTTATTATTTTACCTTCTATGTGATAACATGGGAAGTGGGTTTTCCGGATGTTGTAGCTTATAGCATAATACCGGCGGCTAGGAAAGTCGCGCTTATAGCTATAACCGGTTTCGCGTTTTCGGTGTTTCTTTTATGGCTTTGGGCGCTTGAAGTTTCCCATCGCCTGGCCGGGCCTTTGGAACGCCTTTGCCGTGAATTGGATACCAGGATTTCGGATAAAGAGAAGGGTTTTATATATTTTCGAAAGAAAGATTATTTGGCTATATTAGCCGGCAGGATAAATTCTTTGCTGGAGAAGATAAAG
>CAKKQA010000156.1 GCA_919901925.1 Omnitrophica bacterium GWA2_41_15
CTCCAACTTGTTCTGGATGACGGCAATGGGTCACTTCCTAGAGCTGACCTATTACCAAGTTTTATGGCGCCCGAAAACGAGCTCCACCGTCACCCGTTGACAAACCATTGCATATATGGTAAATTATCAGCCTATGAGAAAGCGCCTATTGTTACCTATATTTGTGGCATTATGCCTTTTGTCCGCGCCTGCCTATGCCTTTTGGATATGGACTCCTAAAACAGGCCGCTGGATAAATCCTAAGGACAGCGTTAAGCCAACTCCGAAGGAACAGCTTAGATACGCGATGGATTTCTATGAGTTGGGCCAATATAAAGAAGCTATGCAGGAATTTAAGGCGCTTCTAAAATATTACCCGAAGTCATATGAGGCATCTGAAGCGCAGTACTATATTGGTTTGACTTATGAGGGAACGCATGAGCTCTATGAAGCATTCAGGGCCTATCAGAGAGTAATTGACAAATACCCTTTTAGCACCCGCGTCGACGAGATAATCGAACGCGAGGTGAAAATCGGCGAGGCCTTTTTGGCTGGCGAGAAGCGAAAAGCGCTTGGAGTCTATTTGCCGCTTGAGAATCCGGCTATCGAGATATTCCGCAGGGTCGTAGACAATTCTAAGTATGGAAAGAATGCCGCTAGAGCGCAATATCTTCTGGCGATGGCCTTAAAAAGTGAAGGCCGTTTTCAAGAAGCAAGGGACGAATTCGATAAATGCGTTACGACTTATCCTGAAAGCGAATGGCCTGCCCAGGCGCAACTTCAGGCAGCTGACTCTGCCAACAAGATGGCGCCTAAAGCGGATTACGACCAGGAGCTGACTAAAGAGGCTAAAAGTAAACTTGAAGAGATTATTCAATCCGGCACGGACGAAAAGTTAACAACCGAAGCAAAGAGGCAGATGGTTAACTTAAATGAAAAAGAGGCTGAAAGCAACCTCGGTATAGCGGAATTTTACCAAAGGCAGAAAAAGTTTGACGCGGCAAAGATTTATTATCAGGATATAGTGGATAGTTGTCCGAATTGTTCAAGCGCCATAAAGGCGCGGGAGAAACTGAAAGAATTGGAGAAAAACACAGATGCGCAGAAATAAAGAAACACAGATAGGCACAGATATCAGAGCCAAACAACATAGACACAGATGGGCACAGATAGTATGTTTATTAGTTTGCTCTTTTTTGATATCCGCGTTTAGCGGCTGTGGTTATACTACTCACGCGGTCAATAAAGGCCCTTATAAGACAATCTGCATAGAGCAATTCGCCAATAAGGTAGATATTCTTTCGGAAAATAATAATAGCCTTTCACAGAGGTTTCGTACGTATCACCCTATGATGGAAACCGACATACATACGTCTGTGGTTAACCGCTTTATGTTTGACGGAGGTTTTCGCATTGTTGACAGAAACGAGGCAGATTTAATTTTGAAAGGCGACTTAATAGATTATATCAGGGATGTTGTGCTTTATGAAAATAATCAGCAGGATGTGGCGGAGTACCGTATAAGCATAGTGATGCATTTGACTCTATATAAAAAAGGGCAGGATACGCCTTTGTGGGAAGAGCCGCGTTTTATCGGAGATGCCACCTATTTCACTACAGGTTCGCAGGCCAAAACTGAAAGCGCCGCCCTTAACGAAGCAATGACTGATTTGTCACGGCGTGTTATTGAGCGGTGTGTAGACGATTGGTAGAGTTATGATTTATCTTTTTCTTGGCGATGACGATATCGATAAACAAAATAAAATCCGGGCATTAAAACAGAAGTTGTTCGATAGCTCCGTAGAGCAATTTAACTACGAAGCCTTGGATGCCAAAAGCCTTGATATATCCTGCCTCAAAGAATCCGTCAGCCGTTTTCCCGTTTCCTGCAAGAAACGCCTTCTTGTTATCAGAAATATATCCCAGCTAAAAGAATCAATAAGGGAGGAATTTCTTTTCTTGATCAAAAATGTTCAGGCGAATCTGGACATAGTCTTAGATGCCGTAAAAATAGGCAGGGAAGACGCGTTCTTGAATAAGGTGGCAATGGTTGCCAAGTCTGTCGGCTGTCAGCCGCGTAGTTCTCCTGATACGTTTGCCTTGGCCGACGCGATAGGCCGCAAGGAACCGGAGGCAGCGCTTAATATCCTGTCGGATTTATTTAAAAGAGGGGAAAAGCCGGAAAAGATTTTAGGAGGCCTGAGGTATCGGCTTACTAGAAATGCTTTTAATCAGAAAGACAGGATAAGTAAAGTGGGCCTTCTTTTGGATACTGATTTAAAGATAAAAACAGGCAGGCTGAAACCGGAATTTGCTCTTGAGGCATTGATTATAAGGTTAACCAGCGCTAGTTGAGAAATAAAAACACCGAATTACCTTTTTTTTAGGGTAATTCGGTGTTTTAAGTTGCGCTCTTTAAGGAAGCCTGGCAACTCTTCTGCTTAAGCGGGAGATTTTTCTGCGGGCTGTGTTTTTATGAAGCACGCCTTTTTTGGCTGCTTTGGCCAGTTTAGAAACTGCCGTGATAAGGGTGTTTTTAGCGTCCGCGATATTTTTGTTAGAAAATAAAGTTTCCAGTTTTTTCAGAATAGTTTTTATATCGCCTTTGATTGTTTTGTTGCGCGCGTGGCGTTTTTTTGTCTGACGCGCTGCTTTTAAGGATTGTCGCCTGCGGGGCATTTTTTACCTCCTTTTAAAGCACAGATGCGCACAGATATTCGTGTAAGATGATACACACAGATGATCACAGATAAAAATTATATCTGTGCTAATCTGTGAAGGCATTTTATCAACACTAAATCTGTGCTAATCTGTGCTTGAAAAATATAACATATCACGTAACATATGTCAACTAATAAAGATATAGCTAAAAACGCGTCAGTAATCAGCGGTTTCACTTTATTGTCGCGGATGCTTGGGTTTATCCGGGATGTAGTGATTGCCCAGTTTTTCGGGACTTACGCCTACGCGCAGGCATTTGTCGTGGCTTTTCGCATACCTAACACGCTTAGGGATATCGTGGCGGAAGGCGCGGCTAATTCCGCGTTGGTGCCGGTATTGACCGAATACTCGGTTAAGAAAAGTAAAGAAGAGTTTTGGCGTTTAGCCAATTGCCTGCTTAACGCGCTCATTGTCATTTTATCGCTATTGACAATTCTGGGAATAATTTTCGCTCCTTTTATCGTGCGGATAATCGCGCCGGGGTTTACCGTTGACGCGTTTAAGCTTCAAGAAACAATCCGGCTGACAAGGATTATCTATCCGTATATCCTTTTGATAAGCCTGGCCGCCTATTGTATGGCGGTGTTGAATTCATTGAAGTATTTTTCTATTTCCGCGTTCGCGCCCTGCCTTTTAAATATCTCCATAATAATATTCGCGCTTATTTTCGGAGAAGGGGTGATGGGCCTTGCCTTGGGTGTTTTGGTGGGCGGCTTGTTACAGCTTATTGTGCAGGTACCCATGCTTTACAAAAAGGGGTTTAGGTATGAAGCAGTGTTTGATTATAAACAT
>CAKKQA010000157.1 GCA_919901925.1 Omnitrophica bacterium GWA2_41_15
TACAGTTGAAATCAACACTATAGCCTTTTTCACGATATTCCCGCTCTTTAATGTTCCAACCGGCGACGAGGCCATCCGCCCTAATCTTTCCAGGCGCCTTTCTTTCCCAAGCCTGACAAACGCTGGCGCATACCGAAGCCCCGGAGCCGCAAGCTCTCTTCTGAGATTATCCATTTCCAAACCAAGCATGTGCTCTTCAGTATGTGCCATTTGCATGGCAAGCCCTGCTTTATCTATATGCACACCCGGCTGATCCGGACCGAAAATGCCTCTTTTTTGCTGCTGCATTATGGCGGCTGCTCTTTGCAATTCAATTTCCATATGAGTTAACGCCGCTATAACTTGAGGCTTTTTAAAAGGGATGAGACGAAGTCTGTCGCCTGCGCCTACTTCTATTGAGCCCGGCGCAAGAGGCGGTGCATCGTTTGTTTTACCTGACGAATCTAAATCGCCCAATATTATTTCTGCTCCATAGGAACCGCTTCCAAAATATTTTTCTACTATACCTTTTGCCAAATAAGCCGGTATGAATATGGCCATATCTTGTCCGTAGTGGTTTAATTGTTCTTCTGCCGAAAAGATATCTCCGAACGTTATTTCCGAGCTTGACTTATAGGCATTCATCAATCGTAATATACACGAGTCACCAAACGACTTTTCATTATAATTAGCCGCCGTAATAATTATAGGCGGCCTTTTTACGCCTTCTTTAGCTAAATATTTTAAAAGATTAGACGCGAAATTATAAATATAACAAGCATCTGATATGACTACTATATTAGATAAATCCGGATTTTGCCTGCCAGCTATCAAAGCATCGCCTAATTCTTTATAATTTATAGGTAAAAGCAATGCGAGAGGCGTGAAGTCTATCAACCTTAATTTGTCCGACAGATAAAGATTATTTTTGCCTCCATGGCTAGCAAGTGATATAGTCACCGTGGTGCCATTGCCGGCCTTAGCCCTTATGGTTCTTAACGCCCCAGTTTTCGCGTATCGGCCTTTATGATAAATAGCTCTCTTAGAATAATCACCAGGATATACTGCGTTATCCCGGCCTTCTCCATCAATTATCACAAGGTCCCTTTCTTTGGAAATCACAACTTTTTCCGCGATAGCCTTGCGTATTTCAATAATCATCGGTATGGCCTTTTTAAAATTATTAAAATCTTTGGGATTCAAATTATGCCTTATCAAAAAACGCTCCGCGGATAGTATTATTGATTTCTCCTCCTCATCTGTCATTTTAACCGCATATTCCTCACAATATATCTGAAGGATTAAATTTGCCGTATTGAAACTACGCAACATCACAGAGGTATCCGATAAACCAACAATAAACTCAACGATGGGGCATCCTTTCGCCGCTTGCGCCCCTTTTATCTTTGCTATATCCTTTATAGCGGCTAATACGCTCTCACTATACCAGAAATCATTGCCCTCTCTCTGCAAAACAATCTCAAAAACTGGCAGAATAGATTCAGGGATAAGCTCTGGGCGGCTTCTTGCGATTTCCGCGATTGCCCCTGCAAAAAAAATATAAGCATATGAAGTAGCGCCTGCCTTTTTCATAGCCGCTTCTAATGTGGATACTGTTGAGGGCTGTATAAGCTCAGGCCTGTTTTTTGTGATTTTATTTATAGCATTTACCACCGTACTAAGCGTGGAACTTGCTTCTTTCAGATCCTTTTGTCTCTGCATTCTCTGAATAATTTCTTCCACAACTTTTACTGTTGATTGCTGAATAAGTTCCGGCCGCTTTTCTGCTATTTCACTGATTATTCTGTTCGTTTGAACACACGCTTCAAAACTTAATTCTTTCATTTGTAAAATACTTTCCAACTCAGGTAAAATTGCTTTTAATTTGTCAATTATTGCAGGATTTTTAGCGATAGCCATGTAAATAATATATCCTGTTTGTCCATAAATATGGGGTGTCCCTCCCTTCTTTTGAAGAATGCCCAATAAAATTTTTACTTCATCATGGGAAATGAGCTCGGGCCGCTCTTCAGCTATTATAGAAAGAACGTCAACTGCTATGACTGTATCCCATGTCATCTTTTTTGCCCGTAAAACATCTTTTAACTTCGCGACTGTTGACGGCTGGATAAATTCAGGATTTTTGCGCGCAATTTCTACAAAACTAGTTAATGCTTTTATGCGGGTACCATGGCTGCTTTTAGCATCAAGAAGCGCACCTTCAAACAAGGATAATAATTCCGGCGCTAATGCAGGCACGGACTGTGCCTTAAAAACAGGGGCTCCTGCGGCAGCCGCATTGCCCGAGAAACCCGGATTGACTGTTAAAACCGGCGCTGTCACACCCGCGCCAGCTCTTTGCGTCGGATACGCGGCGGCAGGCAAAACTCCGTTCCATACGCTCAATACAGTTGAAATCAACACTATAGCCTTTTTCACGATATTCCCGCTCTTTAATGTTACAACCGGCGACGAGGCGGCGGAGGCAACTTCAACCTGCCCCATTTGTGTCCGCTTCAATCCCTCTATCGGATTTTCGCGTAACGCGTAACGGATGTCTTTATCTTCAAGAATATTACCTTCGGAATTCCTAAACCTTACTTTTATTAATCTCTTATCTTTAAACTCAAACTCGACCTTATCGCCAGCAACTACCCGCGGCAGGTAAATCCCGCCTTTAAGCGCTTGAGGAAAGACATGCCGGAGCAATCCCCAGATACTGTCTTGCGGTTTTTCGCTTTTTCCCATCCCTGTTTCACAACTGATAACGACAATCTGGCCGTCCTCCCTCAAACAACTTCCGAAACCGGATTCTGTTAGAAAACCTGCTTGGCCCGTATTTAAACTTTGACTCTTATCTTTTTCATAATCCGAGCCAAAAGCTATTGCCGTTTCCGATCCGTGTCCGGCCAAAATAAAAAGCTCGGCAGGATGTTTCGCTCCTTTATCTTTTTCGCTCCATTTGGCTGCTTGTTTGGAATAAGCCACCACCTCATTAACCGTCGCGGCTTCATAATACATTATGTGATATCCGTTCTTAATCAAACTGCCAAGGACATCGTTTTGCCAATAAGATGCTCTTACTGGATCGCTCTTTGGATATATTACTATAGCCAAACGGGCGTCATCAGGAACATCAGATTCTCTATTCTTTATAATCTCTTTTAAAATGCTTAAGCTGAACCGAAAAGGAACGTTTATGTTCAGCTCTCTGCAATGCGTTAGAATCTCGGCAAGATAGCTGTCCACGGGCACGCTTCCGCTTTTCGCAAGATCAAGGACGTAGTCCGCAATTTTCCCATCATCATCCGGAGAGCCCCCTAATGCCATAACCGCCGCAACACGTTTTTTATCATTATCGCTAAACAG
>CAKKQA010000158.1 GCA_919901925.1 Omnitrophica bacterium GWA2_41_15
AAAGAGTTAAACGCGGCGCAGTTGGACGCGGTTTATTCAACAGACGGCCCGTATCTGGTTATCGCCGGAGCCGGAAGCGGTAAGACCAGGGTTCTTGTGTACCGTGTGGCTCATCTGGTTGAAAAAGGGGTAAGCCCGCAGGAAGTTTTGCTGCTTACTTTTACCCGTAAGGCGTCGGAGGAAATGCTTAGGCGCGCGGCTATTATTTTGGATGAGCGCTGTCAGAGGGTTTCCGGAGGGACATTTCATTCTTTTGCTAATATGGCCCTGCGTAAATATGCCAGCCTTCTTGGGTTTTCTAACAGTTTCACTATTTTAGACCGCTCTGACTCTGAAGATGCCTTGAATTTAATCCGCGCTAATTTAGGTTGTAACAAACTCGCTAAACGTTTCCCCAGAAAAGGGGCGCTGGCGGATATTATTTCTAAAAGTATAAACAAGGCAGAAATAATCGAGTCTATAATCTATGACGAATACCCGCAATTTATCGAGTGGTCGCAAGAAATAGAAAAAATAAAAAACGAATTTGCCGGATATAAGCGCGCGAAATCGCTTATGGATTATGATGATTTGTTGGTATTTTTTAAGGAGTTATTAGTTAAATACGACGATGTGCGCGTAAGATTAGGCCGTAAATATAAATATATTATGGTTGACGAATACCAGGATACCAATAAGCTTCAGGCATTTATCGTTTGCCTCCTGGCTTCGGAACATAAGAATATAATGGTTGTCGGCGATGATTCACAAAGTATTTATTCTTTTAGGGGCGCGAATTTCAAGAATATTATCGATTTTCCTAAGATTTTCGAAGGCACCAAGATCATCAAATTGGAAGAGAATTATCGTTCAATACAGCCGATCCTGAATCTAACCAACGAAATTATCAGCCATTCCAAAGAAAGTTTTCAGAAGAACCTGTTTACTAAAAAACCGGGTGAAAATCTTCCAGTATATATGGAAGTCAGGGATGAGCACCAACAGTCTGAATTTGTCGCGGATAAGATATTAGAGTTAAGGGAAGAAGGGGTTGAGTTGGGCGATATTGCCGTGCTTTTTCGCTCCGGTTGGCATTCTAACGACCTTGAAATTGAGCTGGCTAATAGGAATATCCCGTTTGTCAAATACGGCGGGCAAAAGTTCGTTGAGGCAGCGCATATTAAGGATGTTTTGTCGTACCTGCGC
>CAKKQA010000159.1 GCA_919901925.1 Omnitrophica bacterium GWA2_41_15
ATAAACATCGCAAATAGAAACAATCGAAGCAGTAATATGCTGTTTTCTTAATAGAGGCAGGCGGGGATATCCTGAAGAGTCGTATTTTAAATGATGCTCAAAACTAACTACCACCGGCAAAATACCCAGGCTATCGACATATTTAAGCATCATCTCTGCGCCCAGTTGGGTGTGGCTTTTAACACGGCTAAACTCCTGGTCAGTAAGTTGGCCGGTTTTATGCAATATCTTACGCGAAATATATAATTTGCCGATATCATGGAACATGGCGGCAACGCCGATATTCAAGATATCCGTCTTATCAAAATCCAGGCGCGAAGAAAAATACATAGAAAAAATAGAAACATTAAGCATGTGCGTATAGGTTTCCACATCGTATCTTTTTAGCGTAGCCAGCTTAAGCATTTCATGTCGCTGTGCGCTCAAACCTTCCATGATATTGTTCAGGGAAAATTCAAGCGCGAGATGGTCAATTTCTTCGGAATTGAGTACTCCGGATAAAACCTGGGCAACCTTATCCGCAGAACCATCATAAAGATTAACCTGGTCGGCCATAGAGGCAGCTTTATCCTGCCAAGCGTCAGAAACTTTAAGTTTGCCAATATTTATATTTTTTACTCCCGTAAGGCTAAGCAGCTTCTGGGGGTCATCTTTAAAATCTTCCTTTGGCCCGGAGATAAAAACCAGGAATTTAGACAGCTCTTCCTTGCTTAAATCACGATAAAATGCCAGCCTTTCGATATTCCTCTCTTTCAGGTAAAGAATCGCCGGACGCAAAAGCTTTCCCAGGTCAAAAAGAATCTCCTTTTCAAAAGCCAGTTCCTCGCCGACAATACCAATAACTATCTCCTGACGGTCGCTTAAAGCAACCTGGAAAGCCGCATATGCCTTATCCAGTGATTTCTGAAACATGGGATGCAACGCGCCATACATCTTGGCACTCTGTAAACAAGCTAAAAGCTCCCTAAAAGCTGTTTCAATCTCAACTAACATTCCACTCCTTTAATATCGCAGTTGCCCTATTACGCAATTCCCTATTCCAGAAAAATCTCCTGCGGCTTAAATTATTAATACGGCTGGCTGCCTCAATAAATCCCAAATCAAAAACAATCCGCATATTTTCAATAAGAAGCTTATTCATGATTCCCCAGGGGCTGGAAATTTTAAACAAGAGATCTAAAACAGTATCCTTTGCTTGTCTATCCAAGATTAAAACGGAAAGCAGGCTTTTCTTAAGTAACAATGAACCTGTGCGTAACTGCTGAGTAAGAAACTCAACATCCACCTCTTTCAATTTGCGCATCGCTTCCAACGCCTCAAGCCTGATCAGGTCGTTAGCGGAAGAATAAATATATTCTAATATGCCTAAAGTTGTGGGCGCTCGCCCTAGCGCATCGATAAGGCTGGCGAGAAACTCCATATCTTTAAGTTTTAATGCAACTCTTGCGTAAAAAGCGTCCAGGTCGCCTTGGAACAATCTGAGAAATAAATTTAAAACCTGCTTATTCACTTTTTCAGCAGTAAATATTT
>CAKKQA010000160.1 GCA_919901925.1 Omnitrophica bacterium GWA2_41_15
CATAGACGTCCTTTTGATGTGAGGTGCGTTCCCCACATATGTGGGGATGAACCGTATTCGCCTTGGAGAACATAGAGCAACGTAGAGCGTTCCCCACATATGTGGGGATGAACCGCGACGGGAATAATTTATATTATAAGCGGCGGCGCGTTCCCCACATATGTGGGGATGAACCGACTTTTATTGTTTTTATCTGATTTTTTAACTTGCGTTCCCCACATATGTGGGGATGAACCGTTGCGTTCTCTGTGCCGCTCCGTCATTTATTGGCGTTCCCCACATATGTGTGGGGACGAATTGTTTACGGACAATTTGAAGAATGGTATAATAAAAGAGGCTATAGTAATTTTTCATCCCACAGCCAATTTTTTAAGAAATTAGGAGGTATTTTCAGATGACAGAAAAAGAATTCTGGGAATTTATGGAAGAGGCGAGATCTAACGGAAGGGTTAATATGGTTTCCGGCAGAATAGACAGCCAGGATCCGCAAACGCAAGTTGCCGGAGAATATATGGGAAACCATTCCTTATTGCCGGCGAACTACGATCGTATTCCAGAGGATAAGCTAATAGATATGGGCAATTTATTGTTTGACAAAGAAGCCAGCCTTAAGGCTAAGGAGATTATTTTGGTAATTTTGGCCCATCAGAGCTTAAAAAGCGCGCTTCGGATTCTTCAGCAATACAACAAAAATCCTGATAATGAGTTAAAGTTTTTCGCGGAATTTGCCCTTGACGAATGTCGGATGTGGCAGGATTGAACTATGACAGCGGGCATTTTTCACGAGAATATAAGAGACAGCAAAAATGGTTTGACAAACTTAAGCCCATAGAATATACTCAAACGGACATGGAAAAAAACATCCTTAAGAAGCCAAACAGCAGTAAAAAACTGCAAAACTGGGATTTCGATTATATCGGTTCTAGCCAGGAGTCTGTCCTTGAAAGAATAGGGACTTCTCAAAAGGGCCTGACCGAACAGGAAGCTTTAAACCGCCTGGAGGAATATGGCCTCAATGAGCCTGCCAAGAAGAAAAAAAGAACCATTCTTATTCAGATCCTTTCCAAGTTTGTCAATCCTTTAGTCATTGTGCTTTTGATTATCGCCGGTTTTTCCCTTTTCTTCGGAGAAAAGATAGAGGCGTTTTTGGTGATTTTAATGGCGGCGATGAGCGTATTCCTCTCATTTATTCAGGAATACCGCGCGGGCAAAGAAGCGGAGAAACTAAGCGAAATGGTCCGCGCCACAGCCACTGTATATAGGAACGCCAAAGCGCGGGAAGTAAAAATCAGGGAAATAGTCCCCGGGGATATCGTGGATTTGTTTGCCGGAGATATGATCCCGGCTGACTTGCGTATAATTTCCTGCAAGGACTTATTTATCAATCAGGCCTCTTTAACCGGAGAATCGTTTCCGGTAGAAAAAATATCCACACCGATAGCAACGAAAAGTAATTCTCCTTCCGAATTGTCTAATATCGCTTTTATGGGCTCAAGCGTAGTCAGCGGGACAGGCATCGGCGTCGCGGTAAAAACAGGGCTCGCCACTCAATTCGGGGAGCTTTCCCGAAGGCTGTCCAACATTGTTATAGAAACCAGTTTTGACAAAGGCATCCGCAAGTTTACCTGGCTAATGATCCGCCTGATGCTGGTCCTGGTGGCGGTTATCTTTGTGATTAATGCCTTTTTAAAACATAATCCGGTTGAAGCGCTTTTATTTTCCCTTGCCGTCGCCGTCGGCCTTACTCCCGAAATGCTGCCTATGTTAGTAGCCCTAAACCTTTCCAAAGGCGCGATAGCGATGTCTAAAAAGCAGGTTATCGTCAAGCGGCTAAACTCAATACAGAATTTCGGGGCGATGGATGTCCTCTGCACGGATAAAACCGGGACGCTCACCTTGGATAAAATCGTCTTGGAAAAATACTGCGACGTAGTCAGGAGCGAAGACAAGGATGTTTTAAGGTTCGCTTATTTAAACAGTTATTATCAGACCGGGCTAAAGAATATATTGGACAGGGCGGTATTAAAATATGAAAAATCAGTAGTAAACGGGTATAAAAAGATAGATGAAGTGCCTTTTGATTTTTCGCGCAAGATAATGTCGGTGGTCGTGGAGATGGAGGGCAAACACTGTATTATTTCTAAAGGCGCTCCGGAAGAGATTTTTAAAAGATGCGCGAGCTATGAATTAGAAGGCGAAATAATGGATATGGACCCTCTGATCATCACCGACTTAAAAACAGAATTCGACTATTTAAGTTCGGAAGGATTCAGGGTATTGGCGGTAGCCTATAAAAATTTCGAAAATAAAAAAGAGGTATACTCCAAAGACGATGAGGAAGGGTTGATTTTAAAAGGTTATATCGCCTTTCTTCCTTCTAACACGCCGTCTTCAAGCACCAGCAAACTTTTCTTCAAAAGG
>CAKKQA010000161.1 GCA_919901925.1 Omnitrophica bacterium GWA2_41_15
CGCCCGGTTGGTTAACAGGCACTATTGTTTCTCGGCCCCACGGCGGAGCAACAGCCGCCGCCCTGCGCGTATCTTCCCACCATTTATCCCCTGTGCCTTGCGGTAAAACTATCGGCTCATCAACACCAACTATCGGCGAAGAGGCATTTGGGTTTGCCGGTTTGCCAGTTACTCCGTTAGCCTGTTCTAACTGCTTAGCAATTTCTTCTAATAAACCGCCTCTTACCGCCTTCCTTAATTCTCGCAACGAAGCTTCATTCATCCTCTGCGCAATATTGTCTCCTCTTGCGGTTTGATCATAAGGCCGTATATAGTATCCATGGCCAACCAACACTAAACGCAGATTCTCTGACAGATGATTAGGATGTATAAGCCAAGTCGGTTCTCCACCTGCGAGCACGCCATAACCGCCACTTTTTGCCGCAAATGCATCGCTTCCATTAAGATCACTAATTAAAGATCTTACCTGCTCTGGAGTAACGCCCAACTGCTTTAATCGAGCGATTTCTTCTGATGTTGCCACCGGCGAAGAGGCGGGGCGTTGGTCAGCGCGAACTGGCTGCGCATCCATAACCCCTAACTCCTGCAACATATTCTGAATTTTTTCAAGCAGGGCTTCTTGGGCTTTCTTTTCTGATGGCTTCATACCTTTCTCTGCTCTTGCCTGGACAATAACTCCTTTAATCTTTTCTTTTGGAAGTTGGTTTAATTGTTCTTTTAATAAACGCAGCCAATTATCAATATCCCTGCGGGAAGACCGAAAATATTTCCTACCAAAGAAAGAATCAAGCCCCATGCCAAAACTCCGCAACTCCTCATTAAGATTAACATTACCTTTACCAGCTTCCTTCCAACCACGCTGATCACGGGCATCAGTAAGATCCTTAATAGGAATCTGGCAAAAAAAGAAGCTTAAATCAATATACAAGAACAATTCACTTCGGGTTTTTTCAGATATAGTCTTTCCAATATCTCCAAGCCCGATTCTATACAGGTGGCTGTCCGCGTCAAATCCATCCCTCACTCCCACATCTTTCACTGAAGGCACGGCACGCCAAATAGGAGGTAATACTACGAATACATCTGAGAACGGCCTGTCAAGAGCTAAATTTTCTATGGGTTTAGCCTGGCTGGAAAAACGCACAAAAGCCGGTAAAGTTTGTGTTTGCCGACCACCTAACATTCTCAATATAGCCTGACGACCTTCAATATCCGAATTGACTATAGGAATAGTGCGTTTTGCAGGCTGTTCCGATTGTTGCTGTAATTGCGGCCTTTGCCCTTCTTGTGGATTACCGCTTGTCTGTCCGGAAACAGAAGAAGGAACCAACCCCATTGCAATGCCAGCGGCACCAAGAATGGCCATTTTGAAAAAATCCCTTCGTGTTGTACCAATCGGCGAAGAAGACCCTCCTCTGCTTATTGAGAATCCTACTTTTTCCGCCTCTTCCCTTGTAAAAAGATATAGGTCATTATCTTCTTTCGCCCATATTAAAATTTCTTTCTCTGCCCGAAAAGTAGAAGCTCCCCTATCCCTATTCATATTCTGAATGTCTAAAAAGAATAGATTAAGAATTACTGAATGCGCACTAGCAAGTTCTGAAGATACATAAACATTTAAAAATCCCGCCTGAGATAGCCAATGCATTAAAGTATTTGATCTAAACATAGAATGACCCATATTTAATTGAATAAGCGCCCCTGGGTTTTGTTTTGCCATATCAATTAAGTAATTCATTATATCAGCCACATCGGATTCAGTTATTTGTATCGGTGAAGATACGACTTTTTTAACCGGCGAAGAGGCGGGGTGCACCTTCTGATATTCGTCAGCTTCCTCTTTTGTCCCCACAAAAGCGACATCGTCAAAGAATACCTGTTGATAATAATCAGGGCCTAATCCCGGATCGACAGAAAACCCTTCGCCGCCGTGAATATTTCTTACCTTTAAATTATCGTCTCTTTCATCAAATTTGTAAATAAGCGAAAACATAACATCTCTTTTTTGATAATCAGCAATTCTCTCATAAATATTTACAGTTTCTCCTAATACTGGCGAAGAAGTAATCCCGTCAGGATTAGCGGTAAAACTCGCCATGCCTCCTCTATTTTGGAGTAATATGGTAAAATCCGTACCTCTTGTTTCTGTCGAGGCTTCAATCGATGCTACAACAGGACTACTTCCCAGCTGTATCCCGCCCGAAAAATAACTTCTGATGCTCTGGCCAAAGGTACCGAATACCGTCTGTTTAATGTTGTATTCGCCCTCTTTGAATGACTTCTGGTATTCCTTAAAATACGTATCTTTAGACCAGCTTTCTTTAGAAGTAAGGCCGGCGAGGTTTTTGTTATCTATAATATTGGCGTAAGAATTATTGCGCTGGTTGCTGTATTTAGTTTTGAAATATTGGGCTAAGATCAGGGAAAAATATACCTGCCTTAATCCGGCGTATCTTTTGGAGGTGTTGACTTCTTTGGTTAATTGAGGAATGATTAGTTCTCTTATCAGTTGTGAGGAATATTCGTTTAGGATCTTCATCCTGGCGTCTTTGAAGTTATAGACGCTGGAGTCTTTCAGGTAATCCTGCTCTAACATTACCTTTAAGGTTGCCTTGTAAACATAGGCGCTTGCGCCTTGTGTGCGGATGATTACTTCTCCCGGGACTATCCAAGGACGAGTTAAAGTGGGGATGCTTACGTTCTCATTGCCGAAAATCTCTCCTGCCTTCCTATATAGCTTCTCCCAGTATTCTTTGCCTTGAGGTGTTTCAGGCGAGGTCCAGCGGGCAGTGTCTTTCTTAAGCTGGACGTCTGCCTCAAGCATTATTTTGCCTAAATCAGTTTGCGCTAAAAGCGGATCAATTATTCCGTCATCACTTAACCCTTGACCCTTAACCCTTGACCCTTTTGCGTCTGGCCTTAAGTTCACCCAGAAGCTGGCATTGGGAAGGGTTAGGCCGATGAGGAAGTAGTCGAAGAGTTTCTTGGTTTCTGCTTTTAATTCTTCGTTGTTTGAGATTGCTTCGTCGCCAGTGCCGACAATAGCTCCTCGCAATGACGAGGTGGTGTCGCCTTTGTCTATGAGGAAATTGAAATTATTCTTCTGCGGATCATATGAAAAATAGCGCATATGCGCCGGGCGGAATTTATCCGCTACCGCGCCTACTCCCATACGGCTTAAGTAACCGGCCATATTCAACTGCGCCGCCACTTGCGCGAATCCTAATTGCTGGTAAACGAGAGAAAAAGATAATAAGAACGCGATGATTTTCTTAACAGATTTTGCCTTGGGATTCTTGGGACTTTTCATGTAGTTTTCTCCTTTGTAATCATCATTATTCAGCGTCATTGCGAGGAACCCTCGCTTGAAATATTAGTGACGAAGCAATCTCGTACTTAAAACGTGATTGCTTCGTCGCCAGTACAAACGATAGCTCCTCGCAATGACAATTAGCATACAAATAAAAAACCGGATAGACCCCCTTGGTCAATCCGGTTTAAAGATTCCGTGGCAATCCTGAAGTCCTCCTCTTCAGAATTAGCCGGATTTACGAAAGATAACTAAACTTCATTACTTCTTAAATATCTTGAATAAGTATACTACATAATACTTACTTGTCAAATAATTTCTTTGGAAATACCAAAACACACCCCAGGGGTGTGTTTTTAGGTTAAAAAGAGGTTGCGGGAAGAGAACTTACCATCTGTGGTGAGATTGACGCCCAGCCTTTTTAAGCCGACTTCGTCACCGGGAGTGGGGATATGGGTCATATGGACTTCACAGCCCCTTAATTCCGTCAGCTTTTTCATTGCCAGCTCCGCGGTATGATTAGTGGTCGCGCTGATTGCCAAAGCTGTCAGGGTTTCTTCCAAGTCCAGGCTCTCTGTTTCCGACTGGAAGATGCCTTTCTTCAGTTTTGATATTTGTTCGATTATCTGCGGAGAGAGCAGGTGTATTTCATCGGGGATATTAGACAGGGTTTTAATCGCGTTCAAAACAAAGCTGGAAGACGCGTGCATAAGATTAGAGTTTTTTCCGGTGATTATCCGGCCGTCCTTTAACTGGATCGCCGCGCCGCAATATATGCTTTCACTGCCTTTGCCTGCCGCCTCTGCTTCGTCAGCTGTCTTTCTGGCAACCTCCACCACAACTCTATCCGTCAATTTAACACCCAACTCTTCCATCAGAGCCATCGCCCTGTCTACGGTTTCTTTCTTCTCGATGCCTAAAAGATATTCGCTGTTATAGCGGAAATACCTTCTGATTAATTCCTGCTTTGCCGCTTCCTGAACAGCCTTGTCATCGATAATCCCGAATCCCGCCCGGTTTACCCCCATATCCGTCGGAGAATTATACATCGGCAGCTTACCATCCTTATCGAAAATCTTTCCCAGGATCAACTTTAATATAGGAAAGCTCTCAACATCGCGGTTGTAATTTATAGAGGTTTTACCGTAAGTATTCAGATGAAAGGGGTCGACCAGATTAAAATCCAGGATATCGGCTGTTGCCGCCTCATACGCCACATT
>CAKKQA010000162.1 GCA_919901925.1 Omnitrophica bacterium GWA2_41_15
GGACGTCTTCTTTTCTTTCTAACCCTCTATCCTTGGCGGCTTGGGCAAGCAGGGACTTACGGACCATCTCATTTTTAAGATAGGCGATTTTCTTATCGCGGGTGTCAATTTTTTCGCTGGGCTTGTCCGCGGGCACATAGGCGTTAAATGCCTCTACTTCAGCGTTTAAATCTTCCAAAGTTATGACGGAATTGTTTACTTTAGCAACCGGAGTGCCTTTTGTTTCAACCTTCGGCTCTTCGGCAGGAGCTTTTGTTTTATTGAAAGGAAACTTATCGCAGCCGGAAAGGAAAATAAATGACAAAGAAAAAATTACTGCGGAAAAAAGTATCGCGGAACTGACCCTTTTCATATTTACCCCCTCTTTACCCAGCCCTTCCGACAACAGTTTTCTATTGAAGGAAGGGCTGGGCTAAAACCTTTCTTTCTTTAAAAACTGCCACATTTCCAACAAAAGATCGGCTATCATCGCAATCACATAGACGACAAAAAATCCAAAAACATAGACGAGGATTATAAATATCCCCATCCAGCGGGGAATATTCTGCGCCGCGCCAAAAAGCGTGCCTATACCGCTTAAGATACCAAGCAACAAAAAAGTCCACGCCGCTATTTTAAGCAGCCTGGAACTCAATCTTAAGAAACCATATTCTTTCTGTATCATATTGAATACTATTAACATACATTAAAACAAAAATCAAGAACTTTTTTATTTTTAAGCCCCAAAATAATATTTTTATGCTTTTTTAAAGAGCAGGATTTGGTCACTGCATAGCGGCGAAAAAAAATCTACCCAAGGAAAAAGATTATTACGTATACTTTTGCCTATTTTACCCATCCTTATAAAGATCTTCGCAATAACGGTCGAAGGAAGGTTACTATCCATTTCTTTATTGAATCTTTTTAGGAATGCTGATTTAAAATCTCTCCAAAGCGCATCATCTGCACGCACTAAAAGTAAACCGTGCCGCCTAAACAATTCTATCCAAAAACTCCGCTTATGAACACTAATATGCGTTGCGTCAGCTCTCGCATGCCTCCCCCAAGGAGAAGGCGTAGTAATCAATATGTGCCCTCCTTTTTTAACGATGCGCTTAGCTTCATTTAGTAAATGATCGAAACGCGAGAGGTGCTCCAGCACTTCCAGAATAACAACCAAATCAAACTGGCTATCAGTAAACGGCATACTATCTTTTTCTATGTCCACTACTTTTAGCTTATTTTTTATGTTACCCTGTGACATTGATACAGCGTACGAACTTATATCAACTCCATAAGCATCTATCCCATATTCATTCAATAAAGAAACGAGGTAACCCTTAGCACAGCCCACATCAAGGACTGCGGCAGGCTTTATAACGTTTATAATGGCATCGGATATTACTTTAAAAAATACTGCCATATTTTCCCAGTTATAAACCCGTTTGCTCTTCAGCCCTTTACCCTCTTCGAAATATTCTTTACCAAATAACTCTTCTTTAAACATTTCCTACCTTATGGTTTTATGGTTTACATTCTTCAAACACCCGCAACAATTCTTTCGCCGCTTTTTCCCAAGAAAACAATTCTACCCTTTCCAGGCCTTTCTGCCTTAGTCCTTGGGCTAAAGCAGGATCAGCTAAAACTCTCCTCATTGTGCCGGCTATATCTTTTGGGCTATGCGGGTCCGCAAATAAAGCGGCCTCGCCTAATATTTCCCGGAATACCGGTATATCCGAGACAACTACCGGCGTGCCGTAAGCCATTGCTTCAAGCGCAGGCAAGCCGAAACCTTCATAAAGAGAAGGCAAAATAAACATATCCGCCCCGGAGTATAGCTTAGGCAAATCCTGAAAATCTACATAACCCAAGAATTTGGCTTCCTCACTACTTAATTTTAAGCTCTTGTAATTACGGAAGATATTAAAGGCATTCCATCTTTTTGTGCCGGCAAGAAGAAGTTGGCAGCCGCAATTATATTCATTTTTTAATATTCGAAACGCTTTTAATAAATTAGTTATGTTTTTCTTTGGCTCGATATTGCTCAAAAATAAAATATATTTGCTGGAAACTTGATATTTTTTTGCTATAAATTCAGCGGATTCTGCTTTATCCAGAGGCTTAAATTCTCGACTAATTCCTAAATAAGTCACCGATATTTTTTCTGGGCTTATAGCGAATTCTCTTATGATGTCTTGCTCTACTTGATTGGAAATAGTCAATATGAAATCGCTTTTTTTTATAGATCTCCCAGCCAAAAGCGGCAATATAAAAAAATTATCTATATTTAAAAGCTGCGGGTGATGCAGCCAAACCAAATCAAAGACCGTGATTACTTTTTTTATTCCCCCCGGCAAATCAAGCGGCAATATATTTTCTGTGCCCCAGAATAAATCAATGCCATCTTTCAATAATTGTTTTTTAGCTTTAGTCAATAACCAAAAGGTGCTGCTTTTAATTAAAATATCTTTTATAGTTAAAATATGCCAACGGGGGCCCTCCTCAAACGGCAGCCTGATACCAGCGGGAGAATAAAGAAAATATTCGTTTTTTTTATCATTAATCTCAAGATGCTTCAATAAATTAAACAGGTATACGCTGGTTCCCGAAAACTGCCTTGTTAAAGGAAAGGCATTAATTCCTATGCGCATTTTTTCCCGGCTTTCTTGAGTATTTCTCTTAGAAAATCAGGCGCTGCTTCAAAACTATAATTTTTTACAATGTAATCGCGCGCGCCCTCGAAAACACAGCCGCTGTTTGCGGCTTCGATTATTCTTTCAGCTAAAGATTCGGGATTCGCCTCACAAGAAACAATAAACCTACCCAGAGCATCTCTGGATTCTCCCGTTATATATCCTATTACCGGTTTATTCATTGACAAATACACAAGCAATTTTATAGATGTCCTCATGGCGCTGCCTAAGTCATTTTGCAAATATATAATGCCCATATCCGCGGCATTTATATATTCGGCAACTAAGTTCTGCTGCTTTATGCCTAAAATATGGTAATTCTTAATGGCGTGTTGATCCAGCAATTTTATTACTTCATTTTCACAACTGCCTTCACCGATTAAAAGCAGGCAAGCATCCTGAATCCTGCTTATTACTAATTTCATTGCTTCCAATATAATCCTCAAATCCCTTATGCCGCCCGGGTTAAAGGCACAGAGATAACAAATGACCCTTTTGCCTTCCCATGACATTTTCTCTCTAATTTTAACCCTGGAAGATTCCTCGGGCCGAAACAACGATGTATTTATAAAATGCGGGACTTGGGAAATTTTATGGATACCTCTTTTCTTAACACTGTCTATGAGATGCTGGCTTGGCGAAATAATATAATCCACGCAATAAGGGCATATAAGTTCAGTGAGAAAGGTAAGAATTTTGCGCAAGAACGTTTTTTGAAAAATAAATTCAAAAGCATCCCAGTCAACAATAATTGTTTTCATCCTTAATTTAGCCGCAATCAAAGAAGACAACGATAACGGGGTAAAATTTTCAATAAATAAGATATCATACTTGCGGAAAAAGCATAATAAGGACCTCCTCAAACTGCCGGAAAAATAGCCTATTATATTATCGCCCTGTTTTACGGATATCGCGTTTTCGGAATTATCGGAAGAATTTGCTTCTACGTAATCCACATCTAACCCCAGCCTCTTGAAAGATTCGGCGAACATCCTGGCGCGATAAGTCGTTCCGTACCTATAATCAAGCGGATTCACTAATAATATTCTCATTTCATTTCTTTTGTTAAGATGCCTTTTATAAAGCCTATATTCCAATGAATAAGAGTAGCAAATAGCAATTCCAGAAATACCGCTGTTTTTTTGATATTTAGCGACCTTGCAAAAAACCAAACTACCGCGGCAAACACAGATAAAATAAAAACATCCCGCAATAACCCGAAGCCGCGCATCCCCAAAATTAATATAAAGGCTAACAAAAACGGCTCGAAATGCAAAGTCCGGAATAAGCCGTACCTTCTTACCAGATACCCTTGCGCGAAGCCATACCGATACATCATCCGGGCGTATTTACCAATAGTTGCCGGGCGATAATGATAAACTACCGCGTCAGGATTAAACATTAATTTATGCCCACCGCGGATTAAACGATAATCCAGCTCTAAATCCTCGCCTGGCCAGAAATTTTCCAGAAAACCACCTGCCCGTAACAGCACATCCCTGCGATACATCGCATTACAACTGGGATTATGTTTTGTCGGTTTTACACATCCACCTTTTTTTGTATATTCGGCAACAAAACCCACTATTTCCAAAAACGATTGAATATCTTTTCCGAATTCCGTATCATCCGCAGGGCTGGACTGGCTTCCGCCGACAGCCGCGATATCCTGCGCAACAAAACCTTTCAATAATTCTTTTAGCCAACTCTTATCAACCAGACAATCACCGTCGGTAAAAGCGATAAATTCCGCTTTTGCCTCTTTTATCCCCATATTCCTCGCCGCGGACGGACCGATACCTTTAGTTGTTATTATCCGGACAGTTTTATATTCAGAAAGTATACGCGGGGTATCGTCGGTTGAGCCGTCATCAATAACAATCAGCTCGAAGTTTTTATAATCAAGGCTAAAAATAGACTCCAGGCATTTCTTAATTGCCTGGCTGCCGTTTTTTACCGGGATTATTATGCCCACAAATTGCTCATTCATTTGACAGCCCAAGATTTTTCAGACATGCTTTTTGCACAATCATTTTCCTGCAACCACAAAAAGATTATCCATATTAATACGCCCGAAAGTCATCGTCCATAAAAGGCGCGAGAAAACAACGTATAAGTTTTTAATAAATCTTAAATATTTTGATTTGCTTCCGGCTACGCTCTGAATCGGGCTTAAATGAATGAACGCTACTTTATTAAAGCCGGAGTTTTGCAGTAACATTCTTATTGTTTTGACTGAATATAAATTCATATGGTCCTTCGCCTCTAAATAATGGAGATTTCTTTTCATGCCAAATAGCAATTTTGTCAACTTCGCCATAGGAAGCATAACTTTTACGTTAGGAGTATGCATAAATAAAATCCCGTCATTTTTTAGTATAGAATGTAGGTATGAGAGAAGCGGCGAGGAATCAGGAATATGCTCGATCACGTCCCAAAGAGTAATAATATCGAAACTTTGCTTTTTGAAATTCGAATCTTCGACTTTCCCGCAGAATATATTTTTCAAGCCAAGTTTATTCTTAGCAAAATCAACTGCGGCGGGCGAGATTTCATAACCAAACACATCCCACTTTGGAAAATTAGATATTCTTTTAACAAAAAACCCGAGCCCGCAACCAACATCTAATAATCGCCTCCCCTCTTTTGTCCCAACAATAAATCTTCGGCAAAAATCATCATACATCAGGCGATGCGCTTCATCCGCCCAGAAGAAATCATCTGTCGCATTTATTATTCCTGAACCAAAGTATCCTTCATAATCTTGGCGGCGTTCATACGTAGAAAAAACGTGCCCGCAATTAACACATTGTAAAATATCTATGCCAAATTCTTCAAAAATGACTTTATTCTTTGAGCTCTTACACAAAATACAATTTTTACTCATCTGGTTTTTTACAATATCCTGATAAATCGTGCCCCTGCAACGCGGTTAACTTCAACTAAACAAATAAGAAAGAAAATTCCACGCCCCTCTCAGTTTACGGTAAAGATCCGCGAAGGAACGAGTCTCAAAAATAAACCTGAACATATAAGAAGGCCTTAAATAAAATTTCTTTAATCCTAAATCCACATAATAATTTATCCTCTCCTGTTTCATATATGGATATTCCGTAACCCCATGCTGTTCTCCGGAACTCAACCAATCCGACCAGCGCTCTGTCTTTAGCCAGCCATTTTCTTTGCACAAATCGAAAAATTCCGTCCCGGGAAAAGGCACTGCTCCGGAAAATTGCAGGGTGTTTAATCCTAAGCCTAAAGCAAAATCGATCGTCTGGCGGGCGGTTGCTTCATTTTCTCCGGGCAGGCCGATCACAAAACAGCCGTGGACATGCAATTTGGCCGCCCTAGCATAATCCATAAATTTTCTCGATTGCTCTAAAGTTATCTTCTTATGCATATTATCCAAAACCTGCTGATTCCCGGATTCAAAGCCAACCAACAATTCCCGGCAACCTGCTTTTTTCATAATCTTAAAGAGCTCTATATCACCAGTATCCACGCGGGTGTTTACAGAAAAGGTTATTTTTAAATTGCGCCGCAATATCTCTTCGCAAATTTTTATAGCCCTTTCCCTGTTCACCGTAAAAGTATCATCCTCAAAAAAGAATTCCCCTGTCTTTGCCACTTTCGGGCAGAGCTTTATGTCATGCTCTATTTCATCGACGACATTTTCCGGCGACCGGAAACGGTACCTTGTCCCGTGCATTGTCTGCGGCCAAAGGCAGAATATGCATTTATTCGGACAACCCCTTCCGGAAATAATATCGATATAAGGATAAAGTTTGCCGCCGTCAAAATATTTCAATAAATCGAGCTGTTCCCAGGAGGGAAAAGGCATCTCGTCTAAATTTTCTATCAAAGGCCGCGGCTCATTCCTGATTATCTGTCCGCTTTGATAATAAACAATCCCTTTAACCTGGCTTAAGTCAGAGAATTTCTCTACGGCATCCCTAACCGTATAATCGTATTCTCCTATTACTGCAACATCTACCGCTCCTTTAGCGAGGGAAAGCGTGTCTTCCGGCAATGCCGATATGTGCGGCCCAACCATAATTACTTTCGCACCGGAAACCTCTTTTACAATTTCCGCGCATTCAATGTCAGAATATATGGAAGGTGTTGTCGAATCCAAGACGACAAAATCCGGGCTTTCTTTTTTAGCTAAATCCCGCAAGCCCTCCTTATCTTTTCCCTCTGCCACTAGGTCAACCAGCTTGACATTATGCCCTGATTTCTCAAGAACCGCCGCCGCGTAAGCCAGCCAGTCAGGGGCGCGCAGGACCCTTCCGCGGGTGCGCGCTGCCCAGCGCTGGGTGCGGCAGAAATCTTTAACAAACGGCTCATTGATTACTAGAATTTTCATCGTTTTTGGAGGGCGGCTATTTTCTTTTTAAAAATAAGAGGCTGACGAAAAATGAGGAAAATATCGTCTGCAGGCCGATGACTAAAAGGGTCATTGCTAAAATTGATTCGCGTATCCTGTATAACGGCCCGAAGCTGCTAGAAAACCACTCGATGAATATCAGGAGGTTTATCGCAAAACCGATTAGAAATAAAACCAACCCGAAAATAAGCCCTTTCTCCAGGCTGAAATTGCGCTGAAAGAAAAGCGTAAACTTATCATACCTTAAGAATTTCTGGCGGATTGCGTAGGTGTGGGCGTAAATGCCTAAATTTAAAACCTGATAAGATAGAATACTGATGACGCTGGCGAAAATCACTACATGCATATCCCAATAATGGCCGAGGAATAAAACAGGGCCTTTCAATAAAATTAAAAGCAAAGCCACGCCGGCTAATAAACCGGCTATCCCGGGAATAAAGTAAAGCCATACAGGGCAGTATAAGAGCATAAAACGAATATGGCGCCAGGCATCGCGAAACGGCACTAATTTTGATTCGCCTTTACGGGGATGATAATCTATCGGAATCTCGCTTATCCTCATTTTATTTTGCAACGCCGCCACCACCATTTCCGTGGCAAATTCCATTCCTAAGCTTCTAAGCCTCATTTTCTTATATGCTTCGTAAGTAAACGCCCTCATCCCGCAATGAATATCCGAAAGTTTAGTCCGGAAAAATATCCGGCACATCCCGGAAAGAATAGGGTTTCCTATATAACGGTTCATCCAAGGCATCGAACCTTTTTTTAAACGGCCCTTAAAGCGAGAGCCCATGACAAAATCATAGCCTTGATGCAGTTTCTCCAGAAAATGGGGTATATCATTAAAATCATAAGTATTGTCGCTATCGCCCATAATTATATGCCTGCCCTTTGCCTCTCTTAAGCCGCGCAGGTATGCCGCTCCATAGCCTTTCACATGTTCTACGACCACCCTTGCCCCTTCTTTCTCGGCGATAGCTGCCGAGTTATCCGAAGAGCCGTTGTCAGCGACAATAATTTCCCCGTTGATTTTGTGTTTATGGAAGACGTCTTTTATTTTTCGGACGCAGATGCCGATCGCCTTTTCTTCATTTAGGCAAGGCAGGACTACTGATAGATCTATCTCATTCATATTTTACTCCGAAAAGGGAAACGCGTCATTGCGAGAAGCCATCTATGACACGAGGCGACGAAGCAATCTCTTTTTTAAGTACGTGATTGCTTCGTCACTTGTATGCCAAGCGAGGGTTCCTCGCAATGACGTTCCTATCTCATTCCCACACTATTTCAAACGTGCGTATATATTTATCCCCGTCTTTTTCCTCAAGCGCGGGTTTAAAATTCTTTAAGCCTTTGCCGTTTAGATAATACAGGCGCACAAACATGCTGTTTGCCAGCTCTCTATCCAAAAGGACCGCCGAAATTCCCTCGGGCGTATCGAAAACCAGAACCGAATAATTAACATCATTGTCAGGAAAAACAACCTCCTGTATTTTATCTTGTTCTATATAAAAGAGGCTCTTAGGTATCTGATATTTAAAATCCTGCGAAGAATAAAGATAGATTTTTTTGTCTTTAATCTTATAAACCATCGCGTTGTCAAAAAGCGCCATATCGCCTTTTACTTTTCCTTCTATCAGCTGGCTGTAAAACTTTGACTTATGAGAAACCAGCCTGTCGAAATTACCTTTTCCTATAAGACGGGCCTCCTCGAAGAACTTATCCAGCACCTTTTTATCTGTGCCTGTTGCCAGAAAATATTCCTCCACCTTCTTCTTAACCTCGGGCGAAAAATTCTGGGAT
>CAKKQA010000163.1 GCA_919901925.1 Omnitrophica bacterium GWA2_41_15
TGTAAACGACAGCTCCTCGCAATGACACGGTTACTTCCAGAAGCTGAACTGTTACGTTTTTTGTCTGATATCCTGTTATTCTGATATTCTACCCACTGATATTCTGATGTTCTGATGTTCTGATGTTCTGATATACGCTTTTATAAACCTATGAATATTATATTCTTTGGAAGCGGAGTTTTTGCCGTAAAAAGTTTAGAAGCCTTGGTAGAATCAGGCCATAAAATCAGCCTTGTGGTAACGCAGCCTGATAAGCCTAAAGGCAGGCATCTTGTTTTGTCTCCAACGGAGGTTAAGGTTAGAGCAAACCAATTAGGCTTTAGTGTGTATCAGCCCGAAGGCCCGCATTCTTCGCAGGCATTGGTTAGATTCAAACAGGCGAAACCGGATTTATTCGTAGTAATTTCTTATGGGCATATTTTGAATAAGAAAGTACTGGGGATTCCCGGATTATACCCATTGAATGTACACGCGTCTTTGCTGCCAAAATACAGAGGCGCGGCTCCTATAAACTGGGCGATTGTAAATGGCGAGAAAGAAACCGGCGTAACCGTTATTAAGATGAATGAAAAGATGGATAAGGGGGATATTTTGCTCCAGAAAAGCATAAAAATAGATGAACAGGATAACGCGGTAACGCTTGAAGAAAAGTTATCTTTGCTCGCGGCCCTGACAATAGTTGAAGGAGTAAGCCTGATTGAGCAAAAGAAGGCAAGGTTTATAAGGCAAGTAGATAAAGACGCGACAATCGCGCCTAAGTTAAAGAAAGAAGATGGAAAAATTAATTGGCAGGATGATTGCGTAGATATTTATAACCGGGTAAGAGGATTCGCTCCTTGGCCATCGGCCTTTACTTGTTTTAAAGGTGCGTTGCTTAAAATTCATAGAGCAGTGGTTAATAAAGAAACAGGCCGTGCTGGAGAAATTATTAAGGTTTCTAAGGATGCAATAACTGTTGGATGCGGTAATGGAAGCTTAGATATTATCGAATTGCAGTTGGCGAATGAGAAGAAGATGGCTGTGGAAGCTTTTATCTGCGGGCATAAGGTTAAGGTGGGGGATTTGCTCGGATAACAGGGAACCGGTATATAGCTTGTTAAGTAACCGGTCAGTGAACGGGGGTAGGGGCTTGATTTATCAAGCCCGCTACGTCGGGCGCGATAAATCGCGCCCCTACAGAATCCCCAAATGACTGACGCATTACCTTGTTCACGCAAAAACACTTGCTAGAAAAATTCTGTATGTTATAATTTTAATCTTATGCCAGAGCTAAGGAAAGACCCTATTATAGGAAGGTGGGTGATTATTGCCACCGAGAGGGCAAAGAGGCCGGATCAGTTCACCGTGGCGCCTGAAAATCCTCAAGAGGGGGAATGCCCTTTTTGCGAAGGCAGGGAGACACATACGCCCGCGGAAATATTCTCAATACGTAAAAGCGGACAGCGTAATTCTCCCGGCTGGCAGGTTAGAGTGGTTCCCAGTATTGCGCCTTTTTTAAGGATTGAGGGCGACTTAGACCGGCGCGCGCATGGTTTGTACGACGTAATGAACGGTATAGGCGCTCATGAGGTGGTAATAGAAACCCCTCAGCATATAGCGAATATCGCGGATTTGCCCGCGGAACAGATATCACAGGTTATCAGCACATATATTGAAAGAATAAACGACCTCGAAAAAGACAGCAGGTTTAAATATGTCCTGGCTTTTAAGAATCACGGCTGGTCAGCCGGCGGAGGCAGGGTAAGGCATTCAAGAAGCCAGTTAATTGCCACGCCAGTTACTCCCAAACGCGTAAAGGAAGAACTAATAGGCGCCAAGAAATATTACGAATATCATGAGCGTTGTATTTTTTGCGATATTATCCGTCAGGAGATTGAAGATAAAGAACGGCTCATTTTAGAGATAGACGGCTTTATTGCTATCGCGCCTTTCGCGTCCAGGTTTCCTTTTGAGGTTTGGATATTGCCGAAAAAACATTCCAGCGATTTTGTGAATTGCTGTGAGGCGGAATTTAAGAATAATCTGGCAAAAGTTATCAAGATAGTCCTGGCAAAATTAAAAAAGGCGTTAAACGACCCGCCGTATAATTATATCATTCATACAGCGCCTTTTCGCAGGGAAAAAGCAGGGTATTGGAAAACGATAAGCCAGGATTATCATTGGCACATTGAAATTATGCCGCGGCTGACCAGGGTCGCGGGTTTTGAATGGGGAAGCGGTTTTTATATCTGCCCTTTGCCTCCTGAAACAGCCGCGAAATTTTTAAGAGAGACTGAGGCCTGATGGGTGAATTACGGCGCGATCCGATTATCGGCAGGTGGGTTATAATAGATACAGAGCATCCCGCCGGGCCAAATGATTTTGAGAAAGAGGCACATACGTTTCGCGGCGGAGATTGCCCTTTTTGTTATGGTAACGAACAGATCACCCCGCCGGAAATAGAGGTTATCAGGGATTCCGGCACAGAGCCGAATAAGCCGGGTTGGCATGTGCGGGTGGTGGCGAATAAGTTTCCCGCTTTACAGATAGAGGGTGAATTAGAGAGGCGCGGTATAGGCCTTTACGATGTGACCAATGGTATAGGCGCGCATGAAGTTATACTTCAGACGCCATACCACCAAAAGGAATTATCAGATTTAGAGGAAGAGGAAGTTGAAAATGTTTTAAAGATGTATTGCCGCAGGGCGCTGGATTTAAGGAAAGACACGCGTTTTAAATACATTTTGATTTTTAAAAATTACGGGCCTTCCGCGGGAGCTTCATTAGAGCATCCGCATACTCAACTTATCGCTCTTCCGATGATTCCTAAAAGCGTCCATGAAGAGCTGGAAGGCGCGCTGAATTATTTCGAATACCGTGAGCGTTGTATATTTTGTGACATTATTCGTCAGGAACTGCAGGAAAAAGAGCGTGTAATTTTCGAGAATAAGTTTTTTATCGCTTTTTGCCCGTATGTTTCGCGTTCACCTTTTGAAATATGGATAATTCCTAAGGCGCATCAGGAGGCATTTTGCCAGTTGAGCTACGAGCAGACGCAGGAATTGGCAAAAATTTTAAAAAAAACCCTGCAGAGGGTTAAAGATGTTCTGTTTAACCCGGCATATAATTTTATAATTCATACTTCGCCAATAAACACTGAGAAGAAAGAAGGATATCACTGGCATATCGAGATTATGCCTAAACTGATGCGGGTCGCCGGATTTGAATGGGGCACTGGTTTTTATATGGTCCCAACGTCTCCGGAGGCCGCGGCAAAGTATTTGAAACAATAATGCGATAAAATTACTTTTTGTTGGTTAAGGGTAAAAGGGGCTAGACTGGAAAGATAGATTTTATCCTATCACCTATCACCTTTGACCTTACACCTGATACTTTAAAGAATAACTAAAGGAGGGTAGTGGACATGGCAGTAAAAGTTGGTATTAACGGTTTTGGCAGGATTGGCAGGATGGTGGCAAGGGCTATTTTAGAGCGCTCAAGCAAGAATATTGAATTGGTGGCGGTAAACGATATAACCGACGCGAAATCCCTGGGGCATCTTTTAAAATATGATTCAGTCCATGGGCGTTTTCCCGGAGGAGATGTCCGAGCGGAAGAAAACAGTATTTTTGTTAACGGGAAAAGGATAGAGGTTCTCGCTAAAAGAGATCCCGCGGAACTGCCTTGGAAAACTTTAGGCGTTGAAATAGTAGTTGAGTCAACAGGCCTTTTTACGGTCAAAAACGACGGCGTTAACAAAAAGGGCAAGGAAGTAAAAGGAGCGATAAATCATGTGACCAAAGGCGGGGCAAAGAAGGTTATTATCAGCGCTCCTGCTGAAGGCGAGGATTTGACCGTGGTTTTGGGCGTTAATGACGATAGGTATGACCCTGAAAATCATGTTGTTATATCAAACGCGTCTTGCACCACAAATTGCCTTGGGCCTGTGGCTAAAGTTTTAAATGATAACTGGGGCATTGAAAGAGGGCTGATGACTACAATCCACGCCTATACCAATGACCAGCGCCTACAGGATTTACCGCATTCCGATATGCGCAGGGCAAGAGCGGCTGCTGTATCTATGATTCCTACATCGACGGGCGCCGCGAAAGCAATAGGGCTGGTTATTCCGGAATTAAAAGGCAAGCTTGATGGTTTTGCAATCCGTGTTCCGATTGCTAATGTTTCTGTGGTTGACCTTACCTGCGCGCTTAAGAAAGACGCGACGGCGGAGGATATCAATAAAGCCCTTAAGTTAGCTTCGGACGGTAAAATGAAGGGTATTCTTGATTATACCAGTGATGATGTAGTTTCGGTAGATTTTAACCATACAAGCGCTTCATCAACGGTTGATTCAAAGCTAACCAAAGTTATAGGCGGCAATTTTGCTAAAGTAATTGCCTGGTATGATAACGAATGGGGATATTCCAATCGCATTGTCGATTTAATAGAGTTTATAATCAAAAAAGGGCTTTAATAAGGGTTAAGTGGTAAGGGTAAATAAGGGTAAAGCGGTAAGGGTTAATAAGGGGTAAGTGGTAAGGGTTAAGGGTTAAGAAAAGAAGAAAAGAAGAAAAGAAGAAAAGAAGAAAAGAGCATTATTAATAATTTTATTCTTTTTGTCTTCCCCTTTTTCCTTATCACTTAACCCTTTACCCTTACCCCTATACGAATATGGCAACTTATTTGGTCACGGGCGGCGCCGGTTTTATCGGCTCACATATTGTTTTTGAACTGGTTAAATCAGGCAATAAAGTACGCGTCCTTGATAATTTCTCATCAGGAAAAGAAGAGAATCTGAAAGCGGTCTTTGACAAAATTGAATTGGTAAAAGGAGATATCAGGGATATTGAACTTTTAAAAAAAGCAACTAGCGGAGTAGATTATTGCCTGCATCAGGCCGCGTTAAGGTCAGTCCCGAAGTCAGTAAAATTCCCACAGGAATATAATGACGTAAATATCAGCGGTACCTTGAATGTTTTGCTTGCCGCGAAAGAGAATAAAGTCAAGCGCGTGGTTTTTGCTTCTTCAAGTTCTGTTTACGGCGACGTGAAGAAATTCCCTCAAAGCGAAATAGACCTGCCTTTATTGATTTCTCCTTACGCTTTGACTAAGCTTGCCGGGGAATATTGGTGCAGGGTATTTAGCAGGCAATATGGTTTAGAGACGGTTTCTCTTCGTTACTTTAATGTCTTTGGGCCAAGGCAGTCATTAGATGATGAGTACGCGGTGGTTATTCCGAAGTTTATTGTTTCGGTTTTAAAAAACCAGCCGCCGCCGGTTTATGGTGACGGAAAACAGTCGCGCGATTTTACTTTTGTAGAGAATGTTGTCCAGGCAAATATTTTAGCGGCGAAAAAAGAGGTTGCTTCCGGAAAAGTTTTTAATATCGCCTGCGGATGCGATCATACAGTTATAGGCTTGGCAAAAACCATAAATTCTATATTGGGTAAGAATATTAAGCCGGTATTTTTGCCTTTGCGGCCGGGAGATGTGCGAAAGACATTGGCGGATATAAGAAGCGCAAAGAAATATTTAGGCTTTAAGCCAAAGGTAGATTTTGAAACAGGAATAAAACGTACTGTCGAGTGGTTTAAGGATAGATATAAATAACAGTGTAGGGGCGCTATTTATCGCTCACCGCAAACGGGCCGGATAAATCCGGCCACTACAAATAGGGGTTATAAAGAATGGAAAAATTAACTGTTAAAGATGTTAATCTGCAAGATAAAAAAGTTTTAATCAGATGTGATTTTAATGTCCCGCAGGACGCGTCTTTGAATATTACCGATGATACCCGTATCAGGGCATCTTTACCGACCATTCAATATGTTTTGACGCAAAAGCCAAAGAAAGTGATCTTGATGAGCCATTTGGGTAGGCCGGACGGCAAGCCTGTAGAAAAATACAGCCTGAAACCTGTTGCCGCGCGTTTAAAAGAATTGCTTAAGGTTGATGTTAAAATGTTGGGCGATTGTGTGGGGGAAGCGGTAAAGAAAGAAATAGATACAGCTAAAGAAACAGTTGTATTATTGGAAAATTTAAGGTTTCACGCTGAAGAAGAAAAAAACGACGCGGGTTTTGCCAAACAGCTGGCGGATTTAGCTGATATGTTCGTTAATGATGCCTTTGGCACCGCGCACAGGGCACATGCCTCTACCGAAGGCGTAACCCATTATTTGACTTCCGCCGCGGGTTTTTTGCTGGAAAAAGAAATGAATTATTTGGGAAATGCCCTCCAAAAACCTCAAAAACCGTTTGTGGCCATATTAGGGGGGGCAAAGGTATCGGATAAAATCGGGGTTATCGATAACCTTCTTCTTAAGGCGGATAGTATAATTATAGGCGGAGGAATGGCATACACATTCTTGAAAGCCCAAGGAAAAAATATCGGCAATTCAAAATTAGAAAAAGATAAATTAGGCATAGCCAAAGGAATATTGGAGAACGCGAAAACAAAAAATGTGCCCATTGCTTTGCCTGTTGATAATGTAATAACTGATAAGATCGAAGCCGGTTCAAATGTGAAAACTGTCGGCGAGGATATTCCTGATGGCTGGATCGCGGCTGATATCGGCCCTGAAACAATAGAGAACTATTGTGCCATTTTGAAAAACGCTAAAACAATTGTTTGGAACGGCCCGTTAGGTATTTTCGAGATGGATGCTTTTAGCAATGGCACAGAAAAAGTCGCCCGGTTTATAGCGGGGTTAAAGGCAGTAAGTATTATCGGAGGCGGCGATACCGCGGCGGCGATTGCCAAATTTGGATTGGAAGATAAAATGACCCACATTTCAACCGGTGGCGGAGCGTCACTGGAATTTTTAGAAGGAAAACTGCTGCCTGGTATAGCGGCGCTGACAGATAAAAAGTAAAAAGTTAAAAGTAAAAAGTCAAAACCACAAGTAAAAATTAAAAAGTAAAAAAATAAGAGTTAAATTTGGGTTGTAACTAATTTTAAAGTTTTTTTAAATTTTAACCTTTTGAATTGTGGTTTTGCCTTTTGCCTTTTGACTTTTGAGTTAACGTGTAGAATAACAACAAAGAGGAGTAGTAATAAATGAATAAGGGATTGCGCAGGCCAATAATAGCAGGGAACTGGAAGATGTACAAAACCGTTAAAGAAGGTGAGGAGTTAGTTAACGGTTTAAAAAGAGAGCTATATAAGGTTACTGATGTTGACGTTGTGGTTTGTCCGCCGTTTACTTTATTAGTTAATATTTCCGATATGTTGCTTGAAACTAACATCGGCCTCGGCGCGCAAGACACTTTTTGGGAAGAAGAAGGGGCTTACACCGGAGAGGTTTCGGCAAAAATGCTTAAGGATGCTGGCTGTCAATACGTAATCATCGGCCATTCCGAGCGCAGGCAGTTTTTTGACGAGACGGATGAAAGTGTGAATAAGAAGATATTTGCCGCGTTAAAGAATGCTTTAACCCCGATTGTTTGCGTGGGCGAAAACCTAAGCGAACGCGAAAAAGGCATTGCTTTTGATGTGATTAAAAAGCAGCTTGATGGCGGGTTTAAAGGAGTATCCGAGGTTGACATTGAAAAAATAGTCATTGCCTATGAGCCGGTATGGGCAATTGGCACCGGTAAAGTAGCAACGCCTGAGCAAGCGCAGGAAGCGCATAAGTATATAAGAGGTTGGTTGTCTAAAGCGTATGGAACAGATATCGCTTGTAAAATACGTATTCAATACGGCGGGTCGGTCAAGCCGGATAATATTAAAGGCCTTATGGCTAATGAAGACATAGACGGGGCATTAGTAGGCGGGGCGAGTTTGAAGGTGGAAACTTTTACGGCCATAGTTATGAATTCGAGGTAACAACTATTAAGATAAACTCTAAACACTAAACTCTAAATTCTAAACAAACACCAAATTCTAAATCACAAACAATAAACAGTCAGTTTGGTGTTTAAGATTTGGAGTTTAAAGTTTGTTTAGAGTTTAATGTTTCGGATTTAGAGTTTAAAAAAGTGGGGATGAAATGTTATACGGAATATTAATTGCGTTTCATGTAATAGCTTGCGTAGTATTGATTGGTATTGTTTTGGTTCAGGCAGGACGCGGCGGCGGGTTAACAGAGACTTTTTCCGGGGCGGAATCTATATTCGGGACAAAAACGAATAGCTTTCTTACCCGCGCGACAACGGTTTTAGCGATACTATTCTTTGTCACCTGTTTATCGCTGGCGTTTATTTCTAAGCAGCGCTCTCGTTCGCTTCTTGAAGGAAAAAGAATCCCTGTAAAGTCAGTTCCTGCAGAGCAAGAGCCTTCAAACAATGCCCAGGCTAAGCCCCAGGATGCTTCATCTGCTGCCGCAGCGCAAACTACGCAGGGCGCTGTTAAAGCTCAAGAAGCACAAGCTCAAAACCAAACGCCTAAGCCTACTGCTCCTATCGAAACGGCAAAGTGATAACCTTTCGTCATTGCGAGGAGCTGTTGCCTTAATTTGGCGACGAAGCAATCTCGTTTTTTCCACCTTCGCTCTTACGAGCTACAGTGGATCCGCCGTAGTGTGAAGCACGTAGGCGGAAAAAAAGAGATTGCTTCGTCACCGTAAAGCCAAGCGAGGGTTCCTCGCAATGACGAAATGTAATGATGGGCAAACAGACACAATGGGTTTAAAAACTCAAAATAATTTAAGGCTGCCATTATTAATGGCAGCCTTTTTGTTTTCCGGGTATGCCTTGGCTCAGGATTACGGCGATGCCTTAGTCGTAGGGACAATCTCGGACGCGAGGACATTAGTCCCGATATCGGCTTCAGATTCCGCGTCTGCCGATATCTGCGGGATGATTTTTAACGGATTAGTTAAATATGATAAAGATATTAATTTAATCGGTGACCTTGCTGAAAGCTGGGAAATTCAAGATGGCGGATTGACTATAGTTTTTCATTTGCGTAAAGGCGTCCGCTGGCAGGATAATACGCCTTTTACAGCATACGATGTAGAATTTACTTATCAAAAATTAATCGATCCTTCTGTGCGCACGCCCTATAGCGGCGATTTTAAAAAAGTAAAATCTTTCGAGGCCATTGACGATTGGACGGTGAAGGTTATTTATACTGAACCTTTTTCTCCTGGTTTGGCAAGCTGGGGAATGCCGATTATGCCTAAACATCTTTTGGAAAAACAGGATTTAAACACCGCGTCCTTTTCGCGCAACCCTGTCGGGACAGGCCCGTATAAATTTAAAAAATGGCATACCCAGGAGAAAATCGAGTTGGTAAGTAATAAAGGTTATTTTGAAAGAGAGCCGTTTATAAGCAGGTATATTTACAGGGTTATTCCTGACGAAGATACTTTATTTCAGGAGCTGCAGACATTCGGGATTGATGAGTCAATGTTAACTTCCTTGCAATATACGCGCCAGACGCAGACAAAATTTTTCGAAGAAAATTACCGTAAATTCCGCTTAGATTCTTTTAGCTATGTCTATCTCGGGTATAATTTAAACCTGCCGTTATTTAAGGATAAACGCGTGCGCCAGGCCTTAAACTACGCGGTAGATAAAAATAAACTTATTAAAGGGGTTTTAATGGGCATGGGGAAAACTTGCGCCGGGCCTTTTGTCCCGGAAAGCTGGGCTTATAATAAGGATGTAATACCTACGGAATTTTCTCGGGCAAAGGCCAAAGAGTTATTATCTGAGGCAGGCTGGAGCGATCATAATAATGACGGATGGATTGAAAAAGAAGGGAAGAAATTCGAATTCACTATTATTACTAATCAAGGAAATTTAGAAAGGCAAAGGGCCGCGGAAATTATTCAGGCGGAGTTAAAAAATGCGGGAATAAAGGTAAATATTAAAATTGTAGAATGGTCGGCTTTTTTGAGCGAATTTATTGATAAGCGCCATTTTGAGGCTGTGCTTCTGGGCTGGTCTTTAGGCAGGGAGCCGGATTGTTATGATATTTGGCATTCGTCTAAAACAAAAGAAGGCGAATTTAATTTTATCGGTTATGTTAATACTGAAGTCGATAAGCTTTTAGAAGAAGGAAGAAAAACCTTTGATCAGAAGGAAAGGCAAAAGGCGTACCACCAAATACATAAGATACTTTATGAAGAACAGCCGTATATGTTTCTCTATGTGCCGGATGCCTTGCCGGTAATTTCAAGTAGAGTTAATGGCATTACGCCCGCGCCTATCGGAATTGGCTATAATTTTATTGATTGGTGGGTGGTTAAGTCGAGGCAGAGGTATAAGACGGTAATGCAGAATTAGTTGCTAGGTTTAAGGTGTTAGGTGTTAGGTTGTAGGTGTTGGGAAAAAGGTGTTAGGTGTTAGGTGATGGGTGATAAAAGATTAAATGATAACGTACATTCTTAAACGTTTAATGGGGATGATTCCTTTGCTGCTGGGGATAATCACAATTTCATTTATTGTGATTCATCTTGCTCCCGGTAAGCCTACAGCTTTGCAAGAGGCGATGAACCCAAAGGTTACTTTGCAGGCAAGGCAGCAATTAGAGAAGCTTTATGGGTTGGATAAGCCTTTGCATACGCAGTATGGACAGTGGCTAAAAATGTCCCTTCGCTTTGACTTTGGCCGTTCTTTTATAGACGGCAGGAAAGTTATGGAAAAAATACGCGAACGGCTGCCGCTAACGTTGTTTATTAATATTGCTTCGCTTTTTATTATTTTCACTTTTGGCATATTAATCGGTTTGAAAAGCGCGTCTAAACCGGGTTCTTTTTTTGATACATCCGCGGCGGTGCTGACATTTATTTGTTTTGCGGCCCCGGGATTTTGGCTGGCTTTATTACTGAAAGATTTATTAGGAATCAGATTGCACCTTTTGCCTGTTTCGGGAGTTAATTCTTTAGACTTTGAATATTTCTCATTTGGAGCAAAAATTCTGGATATTGCCAAGCATTTAGCTTTGCCGATTTTTATATCTTCGGTTTCCGGCCTGGCTGCAATAAGCAGGTATACCCGGCAGAATATTTTAGAGGTATTAAAACAGCCTTTTATCCGCGCGGCAAGGGCAAAAGGCTTATCGCCCAATTTTGTATTGATTAAGCATGCTCTTCCCAACGCGCTGCTTCCTATAATTACGATCTTAGGGCTTTCTATCCCCGGGCTTTTGGGAGGGAGTGTTATCTTTGAGTCTATTTTTGCTCTTCCCGGGATAGGCCGGCTTTTTTATGAAGCCGTGATGGCCAGGGATTATCCGATGATAATGGCGGAATTATCGATTGGCGCGGTTTTGACTTTGCTTGGCAATATGGCGGCGGATATCGGTTATGCTTTGGCTGATCCAAGGATCAGGTATAGAAAGTAGATTATAGTAACCGTTGCGCTGCTATTTTTTCGCTCAAAGTGATTTTCCTCTTTTGAAAATTGATAATAAACATTGTCATTGCGAGGAGCTATTGTTTGGACTGGCGACGAAGCAATCACGTTTTTAAGAAAGAGATTGCTTCGTCACAGATATGCATAGCGAGGGTTCCTCGCAATGACGGTACTAAAACACAATCATGTTAAAAAAACAATTAGTAATAGGCGTTAGTATCGTTTTAATTTTGGTGCTATCATCAATATTCGCGCCTTTGTTGGCAAGGTATAATCCAAATAACATAAATATTGATGACGCGCTTTTGTCGCCTTCAGCTAATCATTTCTTTGGCACTGATCAATTAGGCCGTGACCTTTTCAGCCGTATGCTTTATGGCGCGAGGGTATCGTTAGCCGTTGGTATTATCGCGGTGGGAATAGCGGCCTTGGTTGGTTTAGCTTTAGGTTGCATAGCAGGATTTTTTGGCAGATGGGTTGATACTTTGATTATGCGTTTTCTGGATATTATGCTTTGTTTTCCGGTGTTCTTTTTGATATTGGCGGTGATTTCTATCCTTGAACCGTCTGTATTCAATATCATGCTTGTAATCGGTCTTACCGGCTGGATGTCAACAGCGAGGTTGGTCAGGGCTGAAGTTTTAAGCCTGAAGGAAAGGGAATTTATCTTGGCGGCAAGGGCAATTGGGGCCTCGAATTCAAGAATTATAATTAAACATTTAATACCCAATGCCCTTGGCCCGGTAATTGTAAACGCGGTTTTATCAGTAGCAGGGGCAATTTTGCTTGAGTCTGCTTTGAGCTTTTTAGGTTTGGGGATTCAGCCGCCTACCGCTAGCTGGGGAAATATTTTAGCTGAGTCAAAATCATCATTGGGAATCGCTTGGTGGATGTCGGTTTTTCCCGGTTTGGCAATACTTATCACTGTTTTATCTTTTAATATGATCGGAGAGGGCTTACGTGAATAAATTGCTTCAGATAAAAAACTTAAGTATTAGTTTCAAGAATAATGAAAAGTTTGTAAACGCTGTTAACGGCGTCAACCTTGATGTCTTTGAAGGCGAGATATTAGCGCTGGCCGGTGAATCCGCCAGCGGAAAAACCTTAACCGCCTTAAGCATAACCCGGCTTTTGCCGTATAACGCGGTAATTAATTCCGGAGAAATAATATTTAATCAGCGAAATTTATTAAACTCCAGCGAAGGAGAATTAGAAGATATCCGCGGAAAAGAAATTTCTTATATTTTTCAGGAGGCGCAGGCTTCTTTGAACCCTGTCTTAAGTATCGGCAGGCAGATTATGGAGCCAATAATAGTGCATCAAAAAAAGACGGAAAGTCAAGCGAGGGCAATGGCAGTTGATTTATTGAAAATGGTGAAACTTCCTTATCTCATTGAGACTTTTAAGTGCTATCCTCATCAGCTTTCCGGAGGGATGAACCAACGTGTGATGATAGCGATGGCGTTGGCAAGCCGCGCGAAACTGTTAATCGCTGATGAGCCGACAACAGCGCTGGATGTAACAATAGAAAAAGAGATCATAAAGATGCTTTTGGAGTTAAGGGAAGAATTTGGATTTGCTATTTTGTTTATCACGCATAACCTGCACCTAGTGGAAAAATTTGCCGGGCGCGTCGCTATTATGTTTCAAGGAAGGATCGTGGAAATAGGAAGAACCAGTGAAATTTTTTCGAATCCACAACACGAACATACAAAGGCATTGATTGAGTCGATTATAAAGATATGATACTGGAAGCCAAAAATCTAAAGAAATATTATTACGCGGATCAGGGCTTATTTAACACGTCCAAGCGTGTGGTAAAGGCTGTGGATGGGGTAAGCTTTAATCTGCAGGAAAGCAGTGTGCTGGGAGTGGTCGGTGAGTCCGGCTGCGGCAAAAGCACGCTTGCCAAATTGCTTCTTCGTTTGATTACCCCGACAGAAGGTGAAATTATTTTTGGGCCGGCAATAAACGCGTTCAGAAAAGACGCGGCAATTGTTTTTCAGGACCCCTTATTAAGTTTGAATCCTAAAATGAGGGTTGTTGATATCTTGGCAGAGCCGTTAATAATACATCGGTATGAAAAATATATGGATAGGGTCGCAGAGCTTTTAGGGCTGGTAAGGTTGGAAAATGGCCTGTTGCGCAGGTTTCCCGCGCAGTTAAGCGGCGGCCAGCGCCAGCGGGTTTGCATTGCCCGGGCATTGGCTTGTAGCCCTAAGCTTTTAGTCCTTGATGAGCCGGTGTCTTCGTTAGACTTAATCATGCAAAAGCAGATTCTGGATTTATTGATTGAACTGAAAAACAAGCTTGAAATGGCATATGTTTTTATCAGCCATAATATGGCAGTGGTTGAAAAAATCTCTGACAGTATTATTGTGATGTATGAAGGTAAAATTGTTGAATCCGGGCAAACAGCCGAAGTTTTTAACCGGCCCAATGCGGAATACACTAAAAAACTTCTTGAAGCAGCCAGATAATATAGGTATAATATTAAAAAATATATAGATGAAAGCAAAGAGGAGGGAGTTTAATGTTAACAGTTCTCAAACCATATCTGCTTACTTTTATCCCCATATTTGTGGCTGTGGATGCATTGGGTAACATACCGCTTTTTATCGGGCTTACCCAAAACCTAAGCAAGAAGCAAAAGACGCAGATCTGTAATGAATCTGTGATTACCGCGACGGTATTGGCTGTTTTATTTATGTTTTTGGGGAAGCTTATTTTGCGGATGCTGGGGATCACTGTTGCCGATTTTCAGATAGCCGGAGGCATACTGCTTTTTGTCATCGCCAATAATCTGCTTTTAGGCAAGAAACAAGGGGGTTCGGTTTTAAGCGACGGCAGTAAGGACGTGGGGATATTTCCTCTGGGCACGCCTCTTTTAACAGGCCCGGCGGTGTTAACTATCACTCTTATGCTGTTAGATAATTACGGCTTGATGGCTACTTTCTTGTCGTTGTTAATAAATATGTTGATCGCGTGGCTTTGTTTCCGGCATTCGGATATTTTTACTTTTCTTCTCGGTGAATCAGGAATGCGGGCTTTCGCGAAAATTATGTATATACTTTTAGCGGCTATCGCGGTAATGATGGCGCGAAAAGGGGTAATGGGTTTTTTTATATGATGCGTAACATTTTAACTTTTATTTTAGCCGGCGGAAAAGGCGAAAGGCTTCATCCTTTGACACAGGATAGGGCGAAACCTGCTGTGCCGTTTGGCGGCATATATAGGATCATAGATTTCACCCTTTCTAACTGTGTTAATTCAGGGATGCGGCGCATACATGTTTTAATTCAATACAAATCAATTTCATTGCAGAGGCATTTAAGGATGGGCTGGAATTTCTTTCAGGCGGATCTGAACGAATTTATCGATGTAATTCCGGCTCAACAAAGGGTGGGTTCTGATTGGTATAAAGGCACGGCAGACGCTATTTTTCAGAATATTTACACGATTGAACAGGAAAAAGCAGACGAGGTATTGATTTTAGCCGGCGACCATGTTTATAAAATGAATTATTGCAAGATGCTTGATTTTCATCGTCAGTCCAACGCGGATATGACTGTGAGCGTCCTCGAGATGGATAAGGAAAAATCTTCACAGCTAGGCGTAGTGGTAGTCAACGAGGATGGTATTGTTAAAGGCTTTGAAGAAAAACCTTCTGATCCTGATACTATTCCCGGAAATCCGGATAAGGTTTACGCTTCAATGGGCATCTATGTGTTTAACCGGGAGGCATTAGAAGAGGAATTGATTGAAGATTCTAAGAAAAATACGGATCACGATTTTGGCAAGAATATAATTCCGCAGATGGTCAAAAAAGGCAGGAAGGTCTGCGCTTATAATTTCACAGCGATGGCAAAAGGCCCTGCCGTCGACAGCGTTTATTGGCGGGATATCGGGACCATTGATGCCTATTATCAATCAAATATGGACTTACTTGGCGCTGAACCGGTGTTTAATCTATACGATAGGGATTGGCCGGTAATGACCTACCAAGAACAGTTTCCGCCGGTAAGGACAGTGCATTCCGGAGAAGAGGCAGGGCGAGTGGGGACATTCCTTGATTCTTTAGTTTCCGGCGGATGTGTTATCAGCGGCGGTAAGGTTCAGGGCTCCATACTTTCTCCTAATGTCAGGATAAACAGTTTTTCGGAAGTTTATGATTCCATCCTTATGGAAGGGGTAGATGTCGGCAGATACGCGAAGATAAAAAAAGCTATTATAGATAAAGAAGTCGCTATTCCCCGGGGCATGGTAATCGGTTATGATTTAGAAGAAGACAGGAAAAGGTTTTTTGTTACGGCTTCGGGTATTGTGATTGTTGCCAAGGGGACGGAGTTGTTATGAAAAACAGGGTTAATTTATTACCAATCTTTGTAGGGACAGCACAGTGTGCTGTCCCTACAAATCGTATAGATGAAATTAGCAAGAGTTAATTTATGATCAGAAAAGCTCAAATAAAAGACATTAAGAGCATTCAAGTATTGATTAATAGCTTTGCTAAAAAAGACCTGATGCTGGCGCGTTCATTAAGCGAATTATATGAAAACATCAGAGATTTTTATGTGTATGAGGCCAATGGTAAAGTCGCGGGTTGTTGCGCTATACATATATCATGGGAAGACCTTGCGGAGATAAAATCATTAGCAGTCAATCAGCGGTATCAGCGGCGAGGAATAGGCAAGACTTTGGTCGAGGCCTGCATTAATGACGCGCGGGAGTTAGGCGCGAAGAAAGTTTTTGCCTTGACTTATAGCAGGCAATTCTTTAAAATGTCAGGGTTTAAGATCATCCCGCATAAAAACCTGCCCCACAAAATCTGGGCGGAATGTATTCGATGCAGTAAATTCCCGGATTGCAAAGAAATCGCTATGTTGAAAAAGATATGACACAGATGAGCACAGATATCAGAGTCAAGCGACATAGACACAGATGGGCACAGATAAAATAAAATCCGTGTTAATCTGTGTCTACGTCACTGACACGAAATCTGTGCCTATCTGTGTGATAAAAAAAAGGAGACGCGATGGATTATTTGATGACTGATGAACAAAAAATGATACGAGAATTAGCGCGTAAGATTGCGGTAGAGAAAATCAAGCCTGTTGCCGCGGAATTTGATAAAACAGAAAAATTCCCCTGGGAAATCATAAAAATAATAGCGGAGTCCGATTTGTTCGGCCTATTTATACCCGAAGAATACGGCGGGATGAGTGTAGGAGTTTTTAATTTATGCTTGGCAACCGAAGAGTTATCGCGCGCCTGCGGCGGGATTGCGGTTTGCTACGCGGCTAGCGCTTTAGGGACTTTTCCTATAGTTTTATTTGGTAACGATGAGCAGAAAAGAAAATACCTGCCAGACCTTGCTAAAGGAAAGAAACTGGCGGCATTCGGCATCACTGAACCGGAAGCCGGCTCTGACGCATCCGGTATTAAGACAACCGCTAAAAAAGTCGATGATCATTATGTTTTAAACGGCATGAAGCATTTTATAACTAACGGCGGTGACGCGGACACATACGTTGTAATTGCTATGACCGATAAAAATAAAGGGGCAAGAGGTGCTTCAGCTTTTATACTTGAAAAAGGAATGCCGGGATTTACCTTTGGCAAGAAAGAAGATAAGCTGGGTATCCGCGCTTCGTCGACCAGTGAGTTAATATTTACTGATTGTAAAGTTCCCAAGGAAAATCTTTTATCAAAAGAGGGAATGGGATTTATTGTGACGATGAAGACTTTTGATGTCTCCCGTCCGGGTGTAGCCGCTCAGGCATTGGGTATCGCGCAGGGAGCTTTAGATGTGGCAGTAAAATATTCCCGGGAAAGAGTTCAGTTTGGAAAATCTATTTCGAGCTTTCAAGGGATTCAATGGATGCTCGCTGATATGGCTACTTCGATTGAAGCGGCACGCGGTTTGGTTTATAGCTGCGCCCGCGAGATAGACGCCGGCGTAAAAGACGTTGCCAAGGATTCAGCAATGGCAAAACTTTTCGCCTCTGACGTGGCAATGAAAGTCGCTACCGATGCTGTCCAGATATTGGGCGGTTATGGCTATATGAAGGATTATCCGGCGGAAAAATATATGCGCGACGCGAAGATTACCCAGATTTACGAAGGCACAAATCAGGTCCAGCGTAATATCATCGCGTTGCAGTTGATCAAAGAGATGGCAAAGTAAAAATTAGCTAATCGTCATTGCGAGGAACCTTTGTTTGACATGTCAGTGACGAAGCAATCCCGCTTTTAAAAACGAGATTGCTTCGTCGCCAGTACAAAGCAATAGCTCCTCGCAATGACGACAAAGGTTTGTTAAATATATGAACATAATCGTCTGTATCAAACAAGTTCCGGAAACGACAGAAGTGCGAATTAACCCGGAAACGAACACATTGGTTCGTGAAGGGGTGAAGTCTATCATTAATCCTTTTGATATGTACGCTATCGAGGAGGCAGTCCGTTTAAGAGAGAAATTCGGCGGAAAGAGCACGGTAATTTGTATGGGCCCTCCGCAGGCGGAGTCAGCTTTAAGAGAAGCGATATCAATGGGGATTGACGAAGGGATTTTAGTCTGTGACCGCGCCTTTGCCGGCAGTGACACTTGGGCGACAAGTTATACTTTGACAGGAGCAATCAAGAAAATCGGCACGTTCGACGTAATCATTTGCGGTAAGCAAGCTTCAGACGGCGATACCGCGCAGGTTGGCCCGGGTATTTCCGCTCATCTGGATATTCCACAGGTTACCTACGTTAAAAAAATAGAGGAAGTGAAAGACGGCTTAATGCGCGTTGAAAGGTTGATGGAAGAAGGCTATGAGGTTATTCAGACTCCTTTACCGGCAGTGATTACTGTTGTTAAGGAAATCAACGAGCCGCGCATACCTTCGCTTAGAGGGATGA
>CAKKQA010000164.1 GCA_919901925.1 Omnitrophica bacterium GWA2_41_15
CCGAGGTTAGGTGTTGTCGCGATCGTCATTGCGAGGAGCTGTCGTTGACACGAAGCGACGAAGCAACGAAGCAATCTCGTTTTTAGGAAGCAATCAAAAGGCGCACAAATCATCACTTGTGCGCCTTTTGTGGGTAATCTCGCGAACGGGTCGGATAAATCCGACCCCTACAGACGGACAGCGAAATGTGTAGCCACCCTGTAACGCGTGGTATGCGGACGGCCACTCTGTAGGGGCGCCATTCATGGCGCCCGAAGGGCGAGTCAGCACATCTGTAGGGGCGCGATTTATCGCGCCCGAAGGACGAGCCAGCAATCAGTAGGGGCGCGATTTATCGCGCCCGAGAAGACGAGCCAGCACATCCGTAGGGGCGCCATTCATGGCGCCCGCAAGAAAGTCGTAATTACGATGAGATGCCGCCTTAAAATTCCCGGAACAGCGCTTTAGATAAATAATTATGTCCAAGTCAGCAAAATATATCAAAGTTGTAGGGACTGTCCCTGGATATAGTTTGACTAATAGTGGGGACTGTCCCTGAAAGTCGCCTTATGTCCAAGTCAGCAAAATATATCTTCATAATCATAATATTAAGTTTTCTCGTTTACGCCAACTCTCTCAACAACGCCTTTGTTTCTGATGACCTGCCCTCCATAGCAAATAATCCCAATATCAGCAATATCTTTGCCGCTCCGACTTTTCTTAACATGACCTATCATTTGAATTATCAGGTTAGTAAGCTAAACCCTTTCGGCTATCATCTCGTTAATAGTATTTTACATACCATTAATTCAGTTTTAGTTTTTTTTCTCTTGCTATTATTTTTTAAGCCCTACCCGAGTTTTTGGGGCAGTTTGATTTTCGCGGTGCATCCGGTCCATACGGAGGCTGTAACTTGGATAGCCGGAAGGAACTACCTCTTAATGTCTCTTTTCCTTTTAAGCGCGATTCTTCTTTACGCCCATGCCACAAAGGGAGAGAGGCTTAAAAAAAGCGCTTTCGGGTTTTCTTTATTTGCTTATTTTTCCGCGGTTTGCTTCTCGCCTTTCGCCTATCCTTTGCCTGCTTTTCTGGCGGCGTATGACCTGTCCCGTGAAAAATGGCGCGAAAATTATAAACTCTGGCTTTGTTTTATACCTATAGGGCTTTTAAAATTCGCGTTTGCCTTTGGCATCCTTGGAGGGAGGATAGCTATGGTTGCCGCTGACACAGGCGGTTCCGGCCACAGCAATCCTTTTTTTAATTTCGCTTTTTCTACTTTTACTCATTTAGGCTTAGTGTTGTGGCCTAAAAACCTGACTTTGTACCACGAACCGGTTTCGGCAACAGCGGGAGTTATTACGCTTGAGCTGATATTGCTTGCGGTTTTGTTGATTTTGTCGCCGTTATTTTTAAAGAAAGCGAAGGAAATCTTTCTCGCTCTTGCCCTGTTTATCCTGTTTCTGTTGCCTACATACAGCCCTGTAATGATCAGCTGGGTTATCGCCGAGAGGTATGTTTATTTTTCTTCGCTGGCGTTTAGCATATTGGCGGCTTTTCTTGTGCGGAAGTTTTATGTGAGGACAAAGAAAATAAAAGGCAAGTTTGTCACAGAGGAGAAGGCTTCTTTAGCGCTTAATTTGATTCTTGTGTTGTTGGTGGCAGGATATTCTGCCAGGACTATATATAGGAACGCGGACTGGCGCAGCCACGCAAGCATTTGGCGCGCCACTGCCAAGGTTTCGCCTTTAAGCCCGCGCTCCCACAACAATATGGGTGATGTTTATTCGCTGGAGGGGAATTTGGACATGGCGGCGCTGGAGTTTGCCCGCGCTATTGAACTGAAACCCGATTATTCCGACGCCTATCATAATCTCGCCAGCACGTATGGCAAAATGGGCAGGATCAATGAGGCGATTGAATGTTACCGGAAGGCGATATTTTATAATCCGCGGCTTTACCAATCCTACCAAAATCTCGCCGTTATTTATTATAACTTGGGCCGTTTCTCCGAAGCGAAGGCATATCTATCCAAGGCGCTCGAGCTTAACCCATCCGACCAATCCCTTCGCGACTTCCTAGGCGAAATCCCCTAACCGTCAAACTGACCTCCGAGGTCCGCAAGATTGCGGACCTCGGAGGTCAGTTTGGTAAAGGAGGTGTTGAATGCCAAGAAAAGATGCTTTAGTGGCAAACGAGGTCTATCATGTCTTTACCAAAAGCATCGCGGGTTTTGTGGTATTTAATGATGATGAAGATTTTATGCGGATTAAAGATGCGGTAAGATATTATCAAGTTAAAGATTTAACTTCGGATTTCTCCAGTTTTTTAAGGCGGGATAAAAATGAAGAAGGATTTAAGCAGAGTTTTCTTCTAGAACATTCTAAGAAAGATAAGTTAGCCAATATAGTTTCCTACTGCATTATGCCTACGCACATACATCTTATTTTGAAACAAAAATTCGATAATGGTATTTCTACGTTTATGGGAAATGTCCTTAATAGTTATTCGCGCTATTTTAATCTTAGGCATAAACGTAAAGGGCCTTTGTGGGAAGGAAAATTTAAAAACGTTTTAGTAAAAACTGACGAACAACTGCTTCATTTAAGCCGGTATATTCATTTGAATCCTACGAGTGCAGGCATAATAAATTCTCCGGAAAAGTGGCGCCATTCGTCATATCATGAGTATCTCGGTAATGTTGCTCATAACGAAAAGATTTGTTATTACGACGATTGCTTGACAATTCCTAACGATTATAAAGGATTTGTTGAGGATAGAGCCGCCTATCAGAGAGAGTTGGCTATGATTAAGCATTTAATATTAGAATGACCACTCGAACTGACCTCCGAGGTCCGCAAGCTTGCGGACCTCGGAGGTCAGTTCGGAGGTCTGCGGACCCCAGGGGTCAGTTAGAGTGGTTGACAGCGAGGGGGATTTGTGTTAAGGTAAACGGAATGGTTGCTCAAAAT
>CAKKQA010000165.1 GCA_919901925.1 Omnitrophica bacterium GWA2_41_15
TTGTTTAGCAGTTTTGTATAATGGTGTCCCGCGCTGCGGGAAAACGAGGGTTAAGGGTATGCGTGAAATAGTATCTCAATGCCCTGCGCCTTGTGGAGTAAAGGCGCGTATAAAAAGCAAAGAGATGCTGCCGTCCTTTTTAAGGGTGTGTAAGGAGCTGGTCGAAGAGGTATTAAAAAAGTTTATTCGCGCGTTTGACGGGCCGTTTCGTAATGTTGAGATAGAGATAATTGATGCCGGCAATTGTCCTAAAGGATATAAGAGAGGCGACAAATTCAGGTTTAACATAAGCAAACAAAACGAGCTTTGCCCGGCTGGATTTTTTGCTTGCTATCCGTATTTTAGGTTTTTAAAAGAAGAGAAAGAGCAAAACGGCAAAGCCGCGCCTATTTGTGTGCATTGTCATGATTATGTGGGTGTGATATATGAAGTCAATGCTGTGTAAGGATGAATATTCAACAGAAATTCCTGTTCGCGCACGAAAATTTTTGCCGTAGGCTACGGTTTGCGGCTTATTACGCTCGCTTACATCCTTTCTACTTAAGTAGGCTCGCTTCATTCGCCGCAAATCCTTGCCGACTTTTGGCAAAAATTTCCTAATTGTGCTCGAACAGGAATTTCTGCTGAATATACGAAAGGTGTTTCAATGAGTATAGATTTTAATATCTTCTGCCAAAAATATAACGCCGGACGTATTAGGATTAAGTGCCGGATAGATAATGAAACCAGAGAAATCAGCGCGGAAGATTTATTGCCTCAAGGATTTTGTCTTTTAGCCTTTCACAGCGTATACCCTTACATGTATACCTATTTTAGGGGCGGATGGTTTAATTGGGTTAATTATGATGAGCATGTGGTTGTTAATTGTCCCCATCCTCAAGGGATTGCCATGTATGTAAAAACCAATGTAAAAGACAAGAATAAATTTGTGGTGGAAGTGATGAGGACAGAAGGGGATTGTTTAAAAGTCCATCGCGTTGAGAATAATTTCACCTTTGATTTTAACGTCGAAAAGGGATTATTTTTCGCGTTGCTTGATAGCTATGTGTCCTTTTTTGGAGTAAAATCACCGCAGACAAAGTTCTCGTGCGAATATAACGGTAAACAGGTAGATTATGAAATAACGGTAGAGCATAGCGGCTGTCATTACGAATTGTAGGGGCGGCACACTGTGCCGCCCCTACAAAGGTCGGCGGCGAAGGTTCCTCGCAATGGGCGGTAAACGGATAAGCCTAAAATGGCTTTTCTAACGTTGTTTCTTATTTGATTCAGACATAAGAGATGGTAGAGTAAAAATGAAAAAATTTGCTTTGTTTTCGGTGAACGAGCTCAAGGATATTGTTGAATTCGCCGTCGCTTTGCGTGAGATTGGTTGGGAGATAATTGCTACGGATAATTGCCTGAACGCCCTTAAAAAATCAGGTATACCGGCGATTTCGGTTGCGGATTTTGCCGGGGTTAGCGAAAAGTTTAAATTTCCGGCAACTCTGCATCCAAAATTTGAAGCAGCATTGACCGACGATGATTATTTTCAACGCATAGAACTTGTTTATGATATTACCTATGGAGCGCAAGATGGATTTGACGTCGGCGGCAATACCCTTTTGGCTTTGGCGGTTAAAGGCAATCGCCTGCCTGTGGCTTCTTATGAAATGATGAAATCAGCGGTTAATTATCTTCATAAGGCAAAAGAAATTCCCGATGAATTCCGTAAAAAAATAATTTCAGATGTTATTGTAAAAATTACTGATTATTATATAGAAACTGCTAAACGTGTTTCTTGCGGCGGCACGGAGTATATTAAGGCAAAAAGCTGTTATGGCCTGCTTAACGGCGAAAACCCTTATCAAAATGCTTCGTTATTGACATTTGCTGCCGAGGATAAACTTTCTTTATCCGCTTTTAAACTTATTTCTGCGAACAAACCTTGTTTTACCAACATGGCTGACCTCGATTGCGTAACCGAAACAATTACCCGCCTGGCTAGCTCTTTTAATATCAACTATAAGAAACAGCCGTTTATTGCAGTTGCCGCTAAGCACGGCAATGCCTGTGGAATCGGCATGGATTGGGAATCTAAAGGCGCTTCGATAGAAAAGGCGTTGTGGGGCAATCCTTTGGCTATTTGGGGAGGAGAGGTTATTTTAAATTTTAAATTAGAAAAAGAGGAAGCTGAATTGTTAACAGCAAGCGATATCAGGAAAAAAATGCTTGGGGCTGGCGGTTGGATGCTTGATGTCATTGCCTGCGCTGAATTAAGCGATGAGGCAAGAGTTATTCTTGGGCTGCGCAAAAACACAAAGCTTTTTGAAAACTCCGCGCTTTGCTCGCCGTGGATAAGAAAAGATGCTTCATATAGGTTTGTAAGAGGCGGTTTGCTAAGACAAGCTCCGGCTGATTATTGCCTTGACTTTTCCCGATTGGATTGGAATATAGATACTGATTGTTCCGATAGGAGAGAAGATTTGATAATTGCCTGGGCAGCGGCGTTTACCTCTTTTCACGGAGGAAATGAGGTTGCCATAGCAAAAGGGCAAAAGCTTTTAGCATGCGCCGGCGGGCCTTCAACAGTGGATGCGGCTAAAACAGCAGTGTCTCGAGCTGTTGATATACATGGGAATATAAGGGATAGCGTATTCTGCGCGGACGCGTTTTTTCCGTTTACCGACGCCCCTTTAATATTAGTTGCAGCTGGAGTTGTTTGCGGTGTTGTCCCTGCAGGAGGGAAGAAGTACTCGGAAGTTAAGGAATATTTTACTAAGAACAAAATCCCGGTAGGTTTTATCCCAGAGCAGTTCAGGGGATTTTGCAGGCATTGAAGCGGAGCCGTTTAGACTATGCAAAATATAAATCTTTGTCATTGCGGGTTGTAGGGGCGGCACAGTGTGCCGCCCCTACAAAGGTTGGCAGCGAAGCAATCTCTTTTTAGACGTGAAAAAAACGGGATTGCTTCGTCACTGATGTGCCAAACGAAGGTTCCTCGCAATGACGACGTGATATGCTTCCAGTCTGAATAAGTTGAATAGCAAAGTAGGATTAATCATATGTTAGAGACCATAATCGGGTATAAGGATTTTATTTTGAGCCGGCCGGAAATTATTCCGCGAGTGGCTAAAGGTGTTTTTGATAGGCTGGTTTTAAGAAAACCGCACCTTAGAGTTGTTGAGATTGCCACGACTTTTCGCTGTAATTCTAAATGCGTAATGTGTTCTTGCTCTAAGTTATATGACCCTCAAAAGGAGCTTAATCCTTTGAGCGTTAAGGAATACGAATCTTTGGGTAAGCAGTTGGATAAGCTGGGGTGCGTTTCAATAAATGTTACGGGCGGAGAGCCGTTATTGCGCAAAGATATAAAAGGCATAATAAGAGCGCTAAATCCCAGAAATAAATTGGTCAATTTGATTACTAACGGGATTAATCTGACTTATGAAGATATGCGGGATTACCATGCCCTTGGAATTAGTAGTGTTGTAGTTAGCCTTGAAAGTACTGTGCCCCAAGAGAATGATAAAATCCGCGGCTATGAAGGGCATTTTCAGGCGGTTGTGCAGGCAATAAAGTGGGCAAAGCAAGAAAAAATTAAGTTTGGAATAAGCCTTACTGTCGGTGATTTTAATTTTAATAAGATTTACGAAATGCTTGAATTTGCTGATGAGAATGAAGTGTTTTTGTGCCTTGCCCACGGAGGAAGTATAGGGAATTGGGCAGATAATAGTGCTGTGAGATTATCATATGAGAATGCCGTTAAGATACTTAAACTGATAAAGAAGCATAAGCGGATGAAAATAGATTTTAGCGCGAACTTAAATTTAAAACCGGGATGCCCGGGGGGAATAGAAAAAGTTTTTATTACTCCCTATGGGGATGTTTTGCCATGTACGTTTAACCCGATATCATTCGGTAATTTCAGGGAGGAAGCATTTTTAGATATATGGCTTAAAATGCGGAAATTCTTTGAGGCAAATATTCATGGTAGGACGCTTTGCCTGCGCGCATATGACGCGGATTTTATCGGCAAATATCTTGAGCCTATCAAAAATATGGCTCATCCTGTGCGTATTGAAGAGCATCCGGCAGTGAGAAATCAGGAGAAAATATGAGCGGGCTGAAAGAAAAAGTCATTGGCGGCTTTAAAATCGCAAAAGGAAAATTATTGAATAGATGTTCTCCTTTGGAGATAAATATTCATATAACCGATAGGTGTAATTTAAAGTGCACCTATTGTTATTCAAATTTTTATAAAAGAAGGAATCCCGATATCTCAAAAGAGCAAATACTAAAAATAGTGGACGCGTTTAAAGAGTTGGGCGTCTTGGAGGTTTCGCTCATAGGAGGCGAACCGTTCTTGCATCCTGATATTTCCGAAATAATTGATTATATCAAAGATAACGGGCTTATGTGTTCGATGGTTACCAATGGTTATTTTCTGCATCGGCATTTAGCCGCGGTAAAAAGGTTGAACATGGTTTGCGTGAGCCTTGACGGGCCGCGGGAAATTAACGATATAACAAGAGGCAATGGCAGTTTCGAACATGCGGTTAAGGCGCTGGAACTTTTGAAAGATAATAATGTTAATAGGAGCATACGGTCAACACTGCAAAAAAACAACCTTGCTTATATAGAAGATATGATGGCGATAGCGGTTAAATTTGGCGCTATACTTAATTTCGGGCTTTTATTCCCACAGAGTTCCGAGGACGGCCAGGTCAAAACAATAAGCAGAGATACTCCCGAAGATAGTTCTTATCGTCAGGCGCTTAAAAAAATAATCGAGCTAAAGAAAAAATATCCATCAAGGTTTTTTAATTCCGTGGCTAATTTCAAAAACGCTTATAACTGGCCGGCAGGTTATACCAAATTCTTTTTGTATAATGATGAGCTTAAAGATTATCCGGGTTTTAAGCCGGTTCCCTGTTATGGCGGCAGGACTTTTGCCACGGTTGATACTGACGGCAGGTTGTATCCTTGCACGAACCTTATCGGTTATTATGACGCGCCCAATGTCCTGAATACTGATATAAAAAAGGCTTGGCAGAGCATAAAGAATCATCCCTGTAAGGCCTGTTTTTATCTTTCCAGTGTAGAGAAGAACCTGGTTTCTAGTTTGAGTATGGATGCTATCTGGAATATTTTACGTTCGAAAGGCGTTAGATAAAGCCTTGTCATCTCACAACGTAGTGACAGCACATTGTGCTGTCACTACAGCTCGTAATGTTAAATCATTGGACATGACCATAGCAAAAAATAAACATAAACTTCTTTTGATCCGGCCGTTAATTCGCGGATACGTAAATAGCCAGTCCGCGGAACAATTCGAAACTTCTATCGGGCTTGTGCCGCCGTTGAACCTTTGCTGCCTTGCGGCAGTAATTGAGGATGCCGGTTATCCGGCCGCGATTTATGATTGTGAGGCTAAAGGTAATAGCGAAGAGCAGCTGATAAATTATTTACGTGCCGCTAAACCTGATATCGTGGGAATTAGCATTATTACCACTAATTTCCATGGCGCGCTTTTGACGGCAAAAATAGTCAAGCAGGTTTTGCCGCAGGCAACTGTTATCTGCGGAGGCAGTCATATGCTGATTTTTCCGCGAGAGACCTTTACCTACAATGAATTCGATTTCGGCTTTGTCGGTGAAGCGGAGGCCCCTCTTGTAGATTTCCTAAAACTTATTAAAAATAAAACACAAAAATACGCTGAAATTCCGGGTTTAGTTTGGAGGGACGAGGAAAAAGTTATAATGAATGAGCCTTTTGGCTTTAATGAAAATCTGGATTTATTGCCTGCTCCGGCATACCATCTTTTGGATTTATCCAGCTACCATATGCCCAACACTAAAGGAAATGTGGTTTCGCTTTTTCTTTCCCGAGGCTGCCCGTTTAAATGCGGCTTTTGTTTTCGCAGCCCTTTGCTGCAAAAGGTGCGCTACAAATCAGTTGATAAGGCCATCGACGAAATAGAGTCTATAACAAAGCGTTTTGATATAAAATCGATTAATTTTGTGGATGAGACTATATCTTTAAGAAAAGAATATTTTCTCGATTTTTGTAAGAAATTGAGAGCGAAAAAGTTAAGTGTGGAATGGCAGTCTCCGACGAGAGCTAATTTTGTTGATGAGGAAATAGTCAGGGCGGCAAAACAAGCAGGCTGCCATACTTTTCGATTCGGAATAGAATCAGGCTCGCAAGAAATCCTTAAGAAAATTGATAAAGGCATTGACCTTGCGCAGTCAAGACAGGCCGTCAGCCTGTGCCGCAAGTATGGCATAAAAACAGTGGCATATTTTATAATCGGGTATTTAGGCGAAACAGAGGGTACTATCCGCCAAACTATAAAATTCGCGCGGGAACTCAAACCGAATTATGCCGCATTTTTCCCGGCAACGCCAATGCCGGCTACCGAACTTTATAAAGAAAGTGAAGAAAAAGGGCTTGTGCCAAAAGATTACTGGCGGGATTTTGTCCTGGGTAAAAGAAGCGATGCCTTGCCTTTTGTTTTTCCTGATGCGGGCGTTTGGGTTATAAAAGCGTATAAGAGTTTTTATTTTTCTCCGAGGTATATATTAAAACAAATGAAGACAGCCGCGTTTTATAAGAATTTCTTTAAGAATTTAAAACTGGCTTTAAATTTGTTTTTGATGAAATTTAAAAGAGGTTAAATCAATGTGTGGAATATGCGGATTTTACGGCAGTAAAAACAGAAAAGTACTGGAGGCAATGTCCCGGGAATTGGCTCATCGCGGCCCTGATATGGAAGGCTTTTATGAGGATGATTCAGTAAGCTTTGCCCATCGGCGCCTAAGTATTATTGACTTAAGCCCTGAAGGGAAACAGCCGATGGCAAATGAAAATAATAATATTTTTTCCATCGTAAACGGGGAGATTTATAATTTTAAGCAAATTAGGAGTGAATTGCTTTCCGCCGGGCATACTTTTTGCAGTAAAAGCGACTCTGAAGTAATTGTCCATGCTTATGAGGAATACGGCGAAGATTTTGTCCATAAGCTAAACGGAATGTTCGCGATAGCCATCTGGGATTCGTTACAGAAAAAACTCTTGCTTATCCGCGACCGGTTAGGGATAAAGCCGCTTTATTACGCGCAATTTAACGATAGTTTGGTTTTTGCTTCGGAGATAAAAGCAATACTCAAATTTACCGGCATTAATAAAGAATTTAATCAGGATTGCCTTTATCAATATTTGGCTTTTCAATGTATACTTACCGCGGATACGATGTTTAAGGGTATATATAAATTAGAGCCAGGGAACATGTTGATATTTAAAGACGGAAAATTAACTTGTAAAAGATACTGGTTTTTAGATGAATCGGGTCATCATCATTCAGATACCCAAGGCGTGGAAAGCGCCTTAAAAGCGGCGGTTGAATCGCATCTTGTAAGTGATGTTCCTGTGGGAGTGCTTTTGTCCGGCGGCTTAGATTCCAGTTCGATTGTAGCGATTATGCACGAGGCAGGTTTAAATAATATCGAGACCTTTACAGCCGGATTTAACCAGCCTGACGATGAATTCATCTATTCCAGGCAAGTCGCGGATAGATTCAAAACTAATCATCATGAGTTATTGATTGAGCCGAAGAGAATAGAAGTAATGCTTGAAAAAATTGTTTGGCATATGGATGAGCCGCTGGCTGACGGCGGCGCGATAGCAACTTATTTGGCAGCGCAAAAGGTTAGAGAGTTTGTTAAAGTTGTCCTGGTAGGAGAGGGCGGAGATGAAACACTGGCGGGATATAACTGGCATAAACTGGCTGTTTCCCCTTTTGATTTAATTCCTCAAGGCGTAAGGGAAAAATTTTATTTTTACCTGACTACTTTTTATAAGTGTAACTCAAAGATTCCATTTGAAACATTTTCAGGCCTATTTAAGAAGAAAAGTAATTTTTTTGATTCCATGGCTTCATATGAAATAAACAATATCCTTCCCAATAGTTTGCTGATGAAGGTTGACAAAATGACTATGGCTCATTCTCTTGAAGCGAGAGTCCCGTTTTTGGACCATAATTTTGTCGCTAAAGTATTTGGATTTAATTACAAAGATAAGATCTCATTATTCGCTACTAAAAAATTGTTGCGAAAATATATGCAAGGCAGGCTTCCGGAGGAAATTTTAAACAGGCGTAAACATGGTTTTATTTTGCCTGTGGATAAATGGCTTAACGTTGAGCTGCGTGGTTTCGCTAAGGATACGCTTTTGTCACGGCAATCATTAGCTGGCAGGATTTTTCCCAAGGATTTTCTAAACGGCTTGTTTAATAAGAAAATAGGCTTAGCTAATATAGAGAATAGTTCATTGCTTTGGAGGTTATTGATTTTAGAGCTTTGGCATAAAGTTTACTTTAAGGATAACTAATGAATCTATTCGGTTTAGAGAAAAAAGAATTAGCATGGCGTTTAATCGTTTTGGCGGTATTTGTATTTTTACTCCTTTGCCGGATTGTATATTTGAATTCCGATTTGCCATACTGGGGTTTTAATATAGAAGAGAGGGCCAGCGGTTATAATGCCAGAAACATGGTGTTATTCGGAGATTGGGATTCAGGCGGAGGGCGATTCCAGCCGATGGCGTTTATGCCTTTGGGGAACCTGATATCTTTTATTTCGTTTTCACTCCTTGGGGTTAGTTTGTTTTCCCTGAAGATCCCGTATGTTTTATTATCGTTATTAGCATTTTTTATCTTTTATCTTGTTTTGAAAAAAGAATTCGGGAGGATATTCGCTTTGGCAGGGCTTTTGTTTTTCAGCTCCATAACGATGATCACTTTTCTTAACCGTTCGGCGATGACGGAGAATTTGTTTCTGCTATTAATGATAAGCGCGATGTTTTTTTATCAAAAGTACCTGTTTAAGCAAAAGAATATTTATTTGTTTTTGTTCGGCTTGTTTTCCGGGCTTAACCTGACGGTAAAAATAAACGGAGCGTATTTTGTTGTTATAGCTTTTGCCGCTATTTTTGTAATGCTTATCCTTCGAGAAAACAAAGCCTTAAATAAACGAGAGGTTATAAGCAGGTTTGCCCTTGGCGTTTTGTTAGGAGTGGGCCTGTCTTTAATATTATATGCCATTTCTTACAGGCCCGTGATCCTTGAGAATATTAATGCAAGTTCGATGAGTAATATCACTCATAAGAGATCTGTGGCTTTTAATGCCGTAACGATGATACCTGTTATTCTTATGGCGGAGGCGCCGATAGCGGCTTTATTGTTCGCTGTGAGTTTTTTCTTCTCGGTTTTATTGTATTTTAAGCGCCTTAAGGCGCTGGATTGGCTTAATATCATTTGGCTTGTCTTGGGGGCGTTGATCCTATCGTTTTTTTCGGTGCAGTACAAAAGGACCATATTTTTATACCCGCCGCTGTGTTATTTAGCCATAAAGATATTTAATGTTTTGTGGGGATGCTGTAAGGATATGTATAGAAAACCTTCGGCTTATAAGCCTAACCCGCAAGAAAGAGGCCGTGTAGTTTTAAATGATTTAATGAATTCAAATCAGGGGTTTATATTATGTGTTATTTTCTATTTGTTATTTATAATAACAGGGTGGTATTCCATTGGGCCTATTTTTAGGATATTGCCTTTTCAGAATAACCATGTTGGCCTTGTCAGGGAAATATTTTTAATACTGATGATATTTATTGTGTTGGCTGTCCCATGTTTCGGGTTATTTATTAATGGGAGCTTTCAAAAGTTTAAGAGTTATTTTGTGAGGTTTCTATTATATTATTCCTTTTTGTTTTTCCTTTTCGCGATTATTGCATCAATAGCGGCAAATGAACGGGCTAATATCAATGTTTTTAATAAGAAGGCTTTGACTTTTTACAGCTACGATAATTCACGGGATTTGGGTAAAATGTTAAAACCTGCAGTTATCAGCGGTTCTGAGCAGGCTTTTCGTGTCTTAGGCTTTGAAAACCGCCATAAGTTTTTATTCAATCACGACGCTATGGGTGTTTATAAGGAAGATGTTGATGATATTATAAATAAGCCCGAGATAAGGTTTTTTTGCCTGCTTTACGAATTAGAGCAAAAAAAGATAGACAGGTATTCATCAGCTATTCAAAGAATAGTTGATAAGTGCGGCCAAATTCGTTTATTAAGCACATACCAATTCGGCCCGCAATATTTGCAGTTATTTGATAAATATCCTAACCGCCCTGATTGAGGGATAAGATGATCTTTTCGCAAATTTCACTTGAAATAACTAATTCTTGTAATTTTAAATGCGATTATTGCCCTAGTAAGAATATTTCACGGGCAAGATGCTCGATGCCTTTGAGCCTTGTCAAAGCGATTGTGGATGAAATAGCGCAATTACGGCTTCTTGGAAAGAATGGATACATTGCGCCTTTTTTGCTGGGGGAGCCTCTGTTGCATCCGCAGTACGCTGAAATTTTTGCATATATAAAAAGTAAGGGAATTAAATTATTTTTAAATACTAATGGCAGCCTTTTGAGTAAAGAGAACATAGATTTCTTGTATGCTATCGGCACAGACAGGATAACGGTAAATTTGAGTAAGAGTCGCAATGAGTTCCAGGCACGCAAGGCGCCGGTGAGTTTTGAAGCCTATCTGGACAATATAGGCGAATTGATTTATAGGCACATAAAAAGCAAGCCAGCCACTAAATTACATATAGATGTGATGTTTCGCAAAGATGAATTAATTAATATTTTTGATGGCATGGGATCTTTAGAGGCGCTAATCAGTAAACTTTTTGGCAAGGATAAATTTGAGGTTTTTATCAATGAGGCGCGCAAGGAGTTGGCCGGGAAATGGCTTGTGCGGATTCCCGGATTCGCTTTTAAAAAAGAGATATCTCCCGGAGTGAGTTTTGTTTTTTGCGCGGAACACGGATGGGGCAATACCGTCAATTGTCAAAAGCACCCTATAAAAAAAGCGCTTTTTGGCAGTTGCAACGCTTTACGCGATAACGGCCAAATCGCTATTTTAGCTTGTGGCACATATACTTTATGTTGTGGGGATTATGACGGTAAGGCAAGGTTGCCATATAATTATGCTGATTGCCATTTTAGCGCGCTATTGAAGAAGAAAGAGGTGGCTGATATCGCTTTTAAGTTTAAAACCTGCCGCCTTCCTTTTGAGTTTTGCAGGTATTGCAGGGGAGGGGCTGGTAGAACTAAGGCATTATTTAACCAGATAAATTCGTGCCTGTATTATAACCTGCCTAACTACAGGGCTTTAAGAAACTTGTTAATAAGAAAAATCTAAATATTCGTAATAGGTCAGCTCTAGGAAGTGACCCATTGCCGTCATCCAGAACAAGTTGG
>CAKKQA010000166.1 GCA_919901925.1 Omnitrophica bacterium GWA2_41_15
GGCTATTGATGACAGCTGCTGTTGATCTTGATGCACTGCTTAATACTTATATTTCTTTTTTGGCCCAGGGGGGTAAGGATGTCTTGACCAATCCCTAAAATTATTCTTGTCCCTACTGATGTGCTGACTCATTTTCTCGGGCGCCATAAATGGCGACCCTACAGGGTGGCCGTTAATTGTCGTACATCTGTAGGGGCAGGATTTATCCGGCTCGCTCGCGGCGACACATATATTTTAGGCAAATGCTGACAAAAATTTGCTCGCGCTGATAATCCTTATATTGTCTTTAATAATATCTATCCCTTCTTCTTTTACTACCTGATAAACAAACGGCACCTTAAGTTTCAACGCGAAATATTTCAACGCGGGAGAAACCGCTTTAAAAGAGCTCTTCGCCTCTACGCAAAACCACGGCTTGTTATCAACGCTAACAAAAAAATCAACTTCCCGCTGTTCTTTATCCCTCAAATAATTTAACCGCGCCTTATACCCCTGCGAATCATAAAGAAAGTCGCAAAACTTCAAAAGGCACGATGCCACTATATTTTCAAACTTCGCGCCTTCATCCTGTATTTCCGACCAATCCCATAAATACAGTTTTGGCTCTTTTCTAAGGGATTTTATAACATTGCTTTGAGCCGGATATACCCTAAAATGATAGTAAAACTTCTCGAGGACATCCACCCAATGGGATATCGTCTTGTGCGTAACGTTTAAATCTTCCCGCATAGAATTCAATGAAAATAGCGAACCTGCTTTTGAAGGCAAAAGTTCAACCAATACCTGTAACGCCGAGAGATCCCTAAGGTTTTCTATATCTCTTATATCTTCCTTTATCAACCTGTCAACTTTTTCATTATGCCAGCGGCGCAGGGCTTTTTCGCTCTGCTTAAGGAATATTTCAGGAAATCCGCCGAATTTAAATAAATCCGCGAAAAGTTCCCGCTGTTCTTTATTATTATTTAAAAAATCCGGTTCCTTAAAAGGAATGGCGCTTGTTTTAACCTTTAATAATTCTGCCGGCGACAAAGGATGTAATTTATAGCGGCGGTACCTGCCCAGAAGAGAATCTCCGCCTTTTCTATAGACATCAAGGCGCGCGCTGCCTGTTACTAATACACGAAACTTATCTTTATGCTTATCGTATTCCCCTTTCAGGTAATTCTTCCAGTTTTTATATTTGTGGATCTCATCAAAAATAAACAGCTTTTTATCCGCGGGAAACGTGCTGTTTAGAATATTCTTTCTATCCTGCCTGTTATCCCAATTTAAATATTCATATGCCCCGGAGAAACATTCCTCGCCTATCTGCCTGGCCAAAGTGGTTTTGCCTACCTGCCTGGGGCCGCAGATAAAAACCATCTTCTCCTTAAGGTCATCAACAATATACGAATGTAAATATCTTTTTATCATTTATTGCCTCTTTATACGCACTCCTACAAATTATACCGAAGTATAATTTATTGTAAAGATTTTTCTACTTGCATATATTACCGCGGCGCGCGCTACCTCTTGGCTGCGGGCGCGATAAATCGCGCCCCTACAGGGTGGCCGTCAATCGCTACACGTAT
>CAKKQA010000167.1:0-2975 GCA_919901925.1 Omnitrophica bacterium GWA2_41_15
GGCTATCAACTCTATCTTTTCTTTTCCGCTGTAGCTTTCCATCTTTCCTTTATGCAAGGTGCCCCTGTATAATTCTTTGCCGTCGACCCTAACCTTGATATAGCTATCCTCTTTAGCCAGAACCCCGAGAGTTAACATCTTGACGGATGCGTCTTTGCGAGCCGGCTGTTCATCCTTTCCCTGCGCTTCTTGTTTCTTGATGCCGAAAGAAAACGGCTTCTTGGAAGGAACAGAAGAAACTCCGCGTGAAGCAGGCGCGCTTTTTTCCGCTGGTTTAGGAATCCTTTTGAGTATCGCCTGGCATCCTTTAAATAAAAAGACGGCCAAGATAAGCGCGGCCACAACTACTAAGCCCCTTATAATTCCAGTCCTGTACTCCGAGAATAACTTGGAATAAGAACTTTTTATCTTCTCAAATTTAAGGGCAACGGCAGCACCGGCAGGCGGCGAATCTTTTTTAGGGTGCGCCGCGGGCTGTTTTACAAACATCGGCCTGTTCGTTTGCGCGGAGAGAAAATCGAGGTATTCTTTTTGAAAACTATCCCAATCAATCTCTAAAAAACGGCAGTATAATTTCAAGAAGCCCTTCAGGTACACAGGGTCTATGTTATCAAGCCTGCCGTCTTCCAATGCCCTAATTACCGACGGAGACATCTTAGTCCTCTTGCTTACCTCTTCGATAGTAAATCCTTTTTCCTGGCGAAGGCTCCTTAAATATTCCGCGGCTCTTTGCATAATTATTGTTCTCCTTCTTTTTCCTTAACCGGCGCTCCGGGGGCAAACCCATGTTCCTTCAGCCATATTTTCGGGTCAACCAGTATTTTTCTGGGCTTACTTCCCTGATACGGGCCGACAATGCCTTCTTGTTCCATTGAATCAATCAAGCGGGCCGCGCGGGTATATCCAAGCATAAGCCGCCTCTGTAAAATAGACACCGATGCCTGGCTGCTTTCAAGAATAAGGCGGGCCGCTTCCTCAAACAATTCGTCTTTTTCCCTATCATTGTTCGCGCCGGCAGGCTTTGCCTGCTCTTTTAAAATTTCTTCCTCAAATACAGGCTCTGCCTGTTCTTTAATAAACTTGACTACCCGCTCTATCTCTTCATCCTTCAACAATGAACCTTGCGCGCGGATAAGTTTTGCTTCTCCCGGGCGCATAAATAAAAGGTCTCCTCTGCCTAAAAGTTTATCCGCGCCGTTTGCATCTAAAACCGTGCGCGAGTCAACTTTTGAGGCAACCTTAAACGAAACCCTGGCCGGAAAGTTTGCCTTGATTACGCCTGTGATAACATCCACAGAAGGCCGCTGTGTGGCTAAAATTAAATGAATACCCACTGCCCTGGATAACTGCGCCAGGCGGGTAATCGCGTTTTCGATGTGATTAGCGGCAACTGCCATCAGGTCTGCCAACTCGTCGATAATCACCACTATATAAGGAAGCTTCTCTTCTTGTTTCTGATTATAGGCTTCGATATTCCTGGCTGCCACATTAGCCAGCATACGATAACGCTCTTCCATTTCATTGACCACCCAGCCAAGGGCGTTAGAAACTTTTTTCGCGTCGGTAACTACCGGACAGATCAGATGCGGCAGGCCGTTATATACCGCCAGCTCAACCATCTTCGGATCGACCATCAAAAACTTTACTTCTTCGGGAGTCGCCCTGAAAAGCAAAGAAAGAATCAAAGAATTAACACAAACTGTCTTTCCGCTTCCGGTGGTGCCGGCAATCAATAGATGCGGCATTTCGTCTAAATCCGAAACCACGGCCCTTCCGGTAATATCTTTACCCAAAGCCATGGCTAATTTTGATTTCGCGCTTTGGAATTCCGGGCTGGACAAAACTTCCTTCAAATAAACTGTCCCTATCGCGACATTCGGCACCTCAATGCCCACCCTGCTTTTACCCGGTATAGGAGCGACGATCCTGACTGAATGCGCCTTCATTGCCAAAGAAATATCATCGCTTAAGGAAACTATCCTTCCCACCTTGACTCCGGGAGCAGGCTCAAGCTCGTAACGGGTAATAACCGGCCCTCTCTCTATATTGGTAACTCTGACCGAAATCCCGAAATCCGCTAAAGTATCTTCCAATATATGCGCGTTACCCGTAAGGTCTTCTTCAATTACTTTCTTTGAGGATTCATCAGGCGGATTATCCAGCAATTCCAAAGAAGGAAGCTCGTAACTTCCGTTTTTAAGAGAAACTATCTTTTGCTTTAGAGGCCTGATTTCCTTGGGCTGCTGGCCCTTAAGCTGAACTTCTATCCTTGGTTTAGGCGGATTTTTCGCGAACTCCTCTTCAGCCCGCGAAATAGAAACTTCTTCCTGCTCGGGCTTCAGCTTAGCGGCCGGCTTTTTTTTCTCCTTGCCTTTTAAATTGAAATCTATTTTTGGAACCTTGAAATCTACGTTCTTTTTTATTTTCCGGGCGGCATTTAATATAAAATTAGATACCAAAAACTGCATCACCAAAACGCAGGACAAAAACACCAGCGCTATCGAAATGACCCAGCTGCCCGCGCCAAAATATGTGGCAAGAAATTTGGAAAAAATAAATCCGAGTAAGCCTGCCCGGGAAAAACTAACCGTATCGATGCCCGATGTAAGCCCAAGCAAACTGCTAGCGGACAGCGCCAAAAGCAGAAGCCCGACGCTGCGGAAAGATTCAAAGAACCTGTTACCCTTAAACTTCTGGATGCCACAGGAAAACATTACTAAAGGCAGGATATAACTTACCCAGCCCAAGGTAAAAAACAAACCAAATGACATCCATGCGCCAAATACACGAATAAGATTTTTCGCGGGGTAATTTGCCGGAGAGCCTAAAAAAGAAATATCCGAAGGCGTGTAAGAAATAAGGCTTAAGGTAAGCAATAGCCCTATCGCGACTATAATGATGCCTTTAATTTCGTTTAGGTGGCGGGGGTTCATACTCGTTCAAAGGCTTTGTAGGGTTAAGGGTAAAGTGATAAG
>CAKKQA010000167.1:3075-20102 GCA_919901925.1 Omnitrophica bacterium GWA2_41_15
GGTTAAGTAAAAAGAATAAACACTATTCCCAATCGAAACTCTATGGGGTTAAGTGATAAGGGTAAAGGGTTAAGGGTTAAGTAAAAAGAATAAACACTATTCCCAATCGAAACTCTATGGGGTTAAGTGGTTAATTAAGGGTTAAGCGATAACGGTTAAGGGTTAAGTAAAAAAATAAACATTATTCTTAATCGAAACTTTGTAGGGTTAAAGAGTAAAGGATTAAGGTGAAACAAAAAACTAAAATAAAAATTATTCCTAATCGTTTTCTTTACTTCTTCCTTTTTTCTTTCCTTTTTTCTTTCCTTTTTTCTTTCCTTTACTTTTTTCCCTTACCCCTTAACCCTTAACCCTTACCCCTCAATTAGCTTGGCTGCTCCTCTGCCTGCTTCTTGCTCAAATTCACCCTGCCCATTTCATCAATGCCGATGATCTTCACCCTGACCTCGTCGCCGATCTTGACTGCTTCATCTACTGTCTTGATGAATTTATTGGACAGTTCGGAAATATGTATCAGCCCTTCCTTGTTCGGCAGTATTTCACAGAACGCCCCGAATGGCATGATCCTTTTAATCTTACCTGAATAAATCTTTCCCACTTCGGGCATTTCTGTCAGGCCTCTAATTATATCTATCGCTTTTTGGGAAGCCTGCGCGTCATTAGAAGCAACCATTACCGAGCCGTCATCTTCGATATCGATAGATACGCCGGTGGCATTGATGATCTTCTTAATAGTCTTGCCTCCGGGGCCGATCAGCTCTCCGATCTTCTCGGGATTTACCTTCAACACCGTAATCCTCGGGGCAAACGCTGATAATTGCTCTTTAGGAGCGCTGATAGTTGCCTGCATCTTTTCAAGGATCGTAAAGCGCGCTTTCTTGGCCGCGTCCAATATCTGGCGGATAAGCTCTAAATCAATGCCCGCGATTTTTAAATCAACCTGTATAGCCGTAATGCCTTTTGAGGAGCCAGCGACTTTAAAATCCATATCGCCGAAATGATCTTCAAGACCGCTGATATCAGTCAGGATAACGCTTTTCGCGCCTTCCTTAACTAACCCCATAGCAATTCCCGCTACCGGGCTTTTTATCGGCACTCCCGCGTCCATTAAGGATAAAGTGGAAGCGCAAACTGTCGCCATACTCGAAGAACCGTTTGATTCCAGGATTTCGGAAACAACTCTCACGGTATAAGGAAATTCTTCCTTTAACGGCATCACTGCCTTTAACGCCTTCTCGGCTAAAGCCCCATGGCCTATTTCTCTTCTGCCCGGGCCTCTCATAGGAGCGGTTTCTCCGACGGAAAAAGGCGGAAAACTGTAATGGAGCATAAAGCTTTTTTTAGTCTCACCTTCAAGCGCCTCGATCATCTGCTCATCGGAGGATGTGCCTAATGTCGTGACTGATAAACTCTGGGTCTGGCCGCGGGTAAATATTGCCGAGCCGTGCGTGCGGGGAAGCACGCCTATCTCGCAGGTTATTTGCCGTATCTCGTCAAACGCCCTGCCATCTACCCGGGAAGACTTACTTAAAATAATACCGCGGACATTTTCTTTTTCCACTTCAACCAAAGCTGATTTTATATCCGCGGGGATAAAACCTTCCGGAGTAAGTTTTTCTTCAAGCTCTTTCGCCAACGCGTCAACCGCGTCTTCCCTCTGCTCTTTAACCGGCAGAGAATATATCTCTTTTAACTTATCTTTTGCCAGTGCCTCCACCGCGGCAAAAACTTTTTCATCAATTTCTTTGTAAGCAATTTTCAGCTTTCCCTTGCCGCATACTTTAGCAAAACTCTCCTGCAGTTTTATAATATCTTTGAGCTTATCATAACCAAAACTTATCGCTTCAAAGATTGCCTCTTCGGAAACCTCTTGCGCGCGGCATTCAATCATATCCACGCCCAGTTTATTGCCCACAACTACTACTTCAAGAAGGCTTTTTTCGGTCTGCTCGTAAGTCGGGTTTACAATAAACTGTCCGTCTAACTGACAAACCCTGACCGCGCCTATAGGGCCTTCGAAAGGTATATCTGATATAGTCAAAGCGAAAGACGCTCCGCATACAGCCAAGACATCTGGATCGTTTAACCCGTCACTGGACAAGACTATGGCGACAACCTGGACATCATTAGACATACCTTTAGGAAAAAGCGGCCTGATGGGCCGGTCGATTAAACGCGCGCCTAATATTTCGTTTTCAGAAGGCCTGCCTTCACGTTTAAAAAATCCTCCGGGTATTCTTCCGGCGGCATAGGTTTTTTCCTGATACTCAACTGTCAAAGGGAAGAAATCAATACCTTCCCTGGGCTTTTTAGAAATACAAGCAGTAACCAAAATCACGGTCCCGCCGAATTTTACCACAACCGCGCCATTTGCCTGTTTGGCTAAATTTCCGGTCTCTACTATCAAATCCTCCTGCCCTAATTTTAAACTCGTTTGTTTTAAATCCATTTTTCCTCGTTTTCTTTGTATGTTAATATGTTATTATCACGAATTGCATGGACAGCACAATGTGCTGCCCCTACGCTCGTGGCGGCGACAACCTATTTTCTCAAACTCAATTTTTCCAATAACTCAGTATACTTCTTCATATCTTTTTTCTTAAGGTAATTAAGAAGCCTGCGGCGTTTGCCGACCATCTGCAACAACCCACGGCGGGAATGAAAATCCTTCTTGTGGGATTTAAAATGATCCCCCAACTGATTTATGCGCTCGGTAAGAAGCGCTACCTGCACGGCGCTTGAGCCTGTATCCTTAGGATGCACTTTATAATCAGTAATTACTTTTGTCTTTTTAGCTTTTTCGATCGTCAATTTATTACCTCCTTAAAAATTACCTAGTTTATAAAATCTTCAATCACAAATTACGCTCCAACCGGAACTCCCGTCGCTGATTAGCTGCCTTCTTGTATTTGCAGACACTAATTTAATTTTAACAAAACCATCTATAGTATCAGGCGGCGTAGGAAAAATCTCAATATTGGCGCCTCCCGGGTTTTTAACCGTATATACGCGGCCGCGGCAAGACGCTGCCAAAGGCAAAGTAAGATCAATGTTTCCTGCGGCGGAAATAATACTGTCAGAAGCAGTTAAGGTATAGTCGCTGCCAACCGATTTCACGGCAAAAGCAATTGCCCCATTAACTTCTAACGCGCTCTTTGGCGCTGTTGTACCTATGCCCACATTGCCGGTTATAGCAAGCTGCGAAAAGCTTCCTGCAGGGCTATTATAATAAGATTTCAAAGCTATGGTTTCCGTAACCTGGGCGCATGCCCAAGAAACAGCCAGAATGATAATGCCCAGAAAACACAAACAAATTAAAAACCTTTTTCTTAACGCCATACCCTTTTGCTCAATCAACAACCATCCAATCCCCTGCGCCGTCGCTTACCACCTGAAGCTTATCATATTGCGCAGCTAATTCCTTATAAGCGAACCCATCAATCCTATCCGAACCCGATGTGCTGACTGTAACTAAATATACATCTATATTTTTAATGCTATACATCCTGCCTTTACAAAGCGTTGAATCCGGCAGGTTGATCGTAGGGCCGCCGCTTGCAAGAATAACACCGTCTTGCGCTGTCGCATTATAATTACCGGGCCCCATAGCCGAAGTAACCGAAGTAGCCACTGAACCATTAACTTGCAAAGAACTATTGGGCGCGGTAATCCCAATGCCTACATTCGCGGATGCGGCAATATTACCCGCATAATAACCGTTAGGCGGCGGATAATACGATTCTAAAATTAAAGTATCTATTGGATCGGCGAAAATATTATAATGACAAATAAGAAAAAACGCCTCAAGCAATAAAAAGATAACTACCTTATATCTTTTCACGAATTTCCCTTTTGCCTAATCAGATATTATCAACCAGCTGTTTACGCCGTCGCTGACTGTTTGGATTTTCTGGCCGGCAGTTAAAGTCTTTGAGCCTGCTCCGTCAATAGTATCCCCTACCGCGGTTATCTGCACCGTTATATTACCTGCGCTGTTATTTTTTACTATGTAACGCCTGCCTTTGCGGCTGCTGGCAGCAGGAAGGCTTAAATCATAACCAGGCGCATCAAGGATCACGCAGTCAGTATCTTTTAAAACATATCCGTTTATATCAGGAACAGTAACAGGCACTGCGAAAGAGCCGTTTATATCTAATTTGCTGGCAGGATTAGCTGTGCCTATGCCCAGGTTGCCATCTGTAATCAATTGGGAAAATTCCGTGCTGGGGGCAGGAAGATACGTTTCGATTACCAATGACTCTTTAGCGCAAAAAGCGCCCGGAGCCAACAGCATTAAGCTATTCAATAGCAAAAATATGATTTTTGCCGGTCTTATCCTCTTCATTTACATATCCTATGTAGATATGGTATTATACAATAAATGGCAAAAGACGTCAAGGTATTTAAGGTATTTTATGGGCATTTTTATGCCCCGGAAACAGAACTCGGGCAAATCTGGCTAAAGGCGCAGTAAGTGCAGGCCAGATACGCGGGCTTGGCTTCAAAATCACGGCCGCGTATGCCGCCGGAAGCTTCTGTAATTATCTCTGCGGCTTTTTTAAAATCGTTTTCTGTCCTTTTAGCTCTTCCTATAAGCCCTGATTCCAGAAAATGAAGCTCCACCCAATCCGGCAATTTAGCGAATACATGCTTAAAAGCCATTGCGTAGATAGACAATTGCAGGCTGCCTTCTGCTTTTTTGTCCGCGTCAGCCTGTTTTTTGACATTCGATGACTTAAAATCAACGATGCGGCTTTCCTCATCAGTAAGATACAGCATATCCCAGCGGCCGGTAACACGGTTATTATCCAGGATAAAGGTGAATTCCTTCTCAACATAAGTCGGGTTACTTTTGATCTTCTCCTGCTCCAGAAAAAACCTCTCTATGGCTAGGGCGCCGGCATTGGCCCTCTCCTCCTGATGCCGCACGTCAAGGAAACCTTCTTGTTTAAAGGAATCCAAAAACGACTGAATCAACTCATCCTTATTTATAGCTATATCTTTTGCCTTATACTGAAAATATTTCTGCACGCAATCATGCAGGGCCTTTCCGTAAAGCACTGTGTGGTGTTCCATAATCGGTACGCGCAAAACATGGACAAATTTATATTTTAACGGGCAGGTGCGGTAATCGTCGATCTGATAGTAACTTAAAGAAAGCACCTGTTCTTTTTCTATATCCTTAAGCAGGCTCTTCTCCGTTAACTGCGGCTTAGGAGCGTGGCGCTGTATAGCCTCGAATGCGGAAGATTTCTTAGCTTCTGCCTTATATTCTTTTGTCCCTAACGCCTCTAGGACAAACTGGCTGACTTTGCGCACGCGGCTGCCGCCATAATCAGAGGCAGATGTAAAATACAACTCTTTCTTGGCGCGGGTCATTCCTACATAAAACAGCCTGCGCTCCTCTTGCGTGTGGAAATCTCCGCTGGGGGAAACATCTTTCAGCAATTCGTCCGGCAGTTCTATAGAGCGCCTGCGCGCGGCGCAAGGGAACTTCCCCATAACCGTGCTGACCAGAAACACCGCTTCAAATTCCAAGCCTTTGGCCTTATGAATGGTAAGCACGTGGACCGCGTCGATATCCATATCCGCTTCGGCTGTCGCCGGGTCATCCCCGGCTTCTATCAGGAGATTTAAATAATTTATAAAATAAATAACCCTGTCTTCTTTAGCGATGCCTTCATAATTATGCGCAAGGTCAAAAAACTTTGCCAGGTTCATCAGTTTTTCTTCACTTGCCACAGAAGGCTTACTGATTAGGCTTTTAAGCAGACCGGTATCGGTAAGAAATTGATATAACAACCTGCCGCTGGTCAATTCAGCGGAAAGCTTGAGGAATTTCCTGATGTCGGAAATCAAAAGGCGGATTTTTTCTTTTATTTCATCGGAAAGGTTAAGCGCTATTTCCGGCTCATTATCCAGGTTTTCCAAAATAAAATACAACCCACGATTACGCCGTTTAGCTAAATGCATCGCGCTGCTTAAATCCTCAGGCGCAAGCTGATAAATTTCCGACACAGCCAAATAATACAAACTCAAGCTATCGTGAATATTGGCCATCACCCTCAAGAAAGAAACACACAAACGCACTTCCGGCTGGCTGTATAGCCCCTGATTCCCGCTAAAACGCCAGGGGATGCTTAGCATATTCAAGCCGCGCAAAAACGGCTCGGCGTCATTATTAGCCCTGACCAAAATCGCGAAATCGCTGTATTTAAATTCGTTCTTTTTAACCTTATCGCTTATTATTTTGGCAACATTGTCCGCCTCGGTGGATAAGGTATCGAAATGCAAATGCTTTATCTGCGGCCCGTTTTTCTCCTGGGCGATAAGTTTTTTATCTATGTTACTTTTAACTTCAAAGCGCTCTGGGTTATTATGCTGAATAAGCTGATAGGAGGAATCCAAAATAACTTTTGTGGAACGGTAATTCTGAATTAGCGCGACTTTCCGCGCGTCAGGATACTCATCAACAAAATTAAGGATATTAGAATAAGCCGCGCCGCGCCAGCGATAAATACAATTATGAACGACTATGCCATTAACGATAAAATTATGCGTGCGTTCTATCTCTAAATCATATACCGTCTCTTTCTTTTTTTCTTCTTTTATGCTCACAACTCTTTCATAAACTATGTTATATCCTTTCCTAACCGGCAAATAATGGCCTGCCAAAACATTAGAGGCCGGCATTATAAGGGCAGGCGGCCTTTCAAAATTCAAACGGCCGACATTAAATCTATATTCTAAAATACCCCCTGTAATTTCTTTAAGCTTATAAGCGATATCTTCAATTTCCTTCAAATCCGTCGAAGTACGCCTTAAACACATGCCTCTTTTGGCTTTTCTTAAACGAACCCCAGCTTTTAAAAGCATCGCTATAACCTTATTGTCGGAGGTTTCCAAAGATACCATATGTGATACCAAAGGATTTTGTAAAAGCTTACCCTTTCTTTCCTTAGAAATATGTTTTCTATAACACAAATAAAGATTTATCAAAACCCTGCTTTTATTCCCTCTGACAACTCCACCTAAACAATGATGATGAAAATTCAGGTCAATATCTAAGTCGAGAACCAATTGCTTAACGCCTTTTTCCGTATCTAATTCTTGATAAAGCTTTTTTACCCACTCGTCAACTATATACGCCCCCTTTCTCCTCATAAAGTATACCGTTGGAATGCCATACTTTAAAGAAAGATAAGTCTCAAAATACTGAGCCTGTTGTTCTGTATTGAAAGAACGCAAACCCACGATTTTATCCGCGGACCTTTCCAACCTTAATCTTAAAGCTAAATCATTAGTAGTGCCCAGCCTCCAACCGATGTCTTTTCTCCACATCAAATAAACATAATAAATACCTTTTGCGCTATAAGCAGACCATGTTGGCACATAACAGAACATCTTATGATTAGAAGTTACTTTTATTTTATTACCGCTTGAAGTCGTAAAGGTAAGCAGCCTTGCTAATTTCACCTTTTTAAAAACATTTCTTACTTTAGAGGTCCCAACGTGCGCTTTGCCGACAGCGGTAAGGACGACATCGCCTTTTTTTACATTTTCTATTCTTCTCTTGCCTTCTGGCGTATCTATCCAAGAACCCTTAACCACACATTGGTCATCATCGGCAACGCAGGTAACATTCTTATTTTTACCCGCAAGCAGTTTTACTAATTGAAACTGCGCGAAGTTAGTATCCTGAAATTCATCGATGAGGATATATTTGAATTGTTCCTGATAACGCCTTAATACTGACGGATGTTTGCGTAAAAGCTCCAAAGCCAGATAGAATTGATTCCCAAAATCTATCTTACCTTCTTTTAGAAGCAATTCCTGATATTTCGCGAAACTCTCGGCGATCTCTCTATGCTTAACCGCCTCTTCCCGCAATGCCAAGTCGCCGGGATCTTCCTTGGCCTTTTTTTCCAGCCCCAAAGCGAATTCGCGATAATCACGCCAGTTTATATCTTCGTCCTTAGCGCGGCTAAAAACATCTAACAGCGCCTCGATAAAACGGGTGGGATCGCTTAGCGGCCGGTAATACGACAAGCCGAATTCGAAAAGATGCTCGCGGAAAAATACCGCGGCCTCCGGGCGGGTTAAAACTTTAAAATCAGGCGTGAGCCCTAACTCTAACGCGTTTTCCCGAAGCAGCCTGTCCCCGAAAGCGTGAAAGGTGGATATCCAAATATCAATATACCCATAGGGAACAAGTATATCCACTTTTTCCTGCATACTCTTGGCGGCCTTATCGGTAAAGGTTAAAGCCAGTATCTCATTAGTCTTGGCCAAGCCTTCGTTAACCAGCCAGGCGATCCTGCGGGTAATCACAGTGGTTTTACCGGTGCCGGCGCCGGCGATAATAAGCAGAGGCCCGGTTTTATGCGTAACCGCTTGGGCTTGTTCAGGATTTAAGTCGTTTAAAATTGATGCGGTAGACATAATTAAACGCTCATTTCGTCATTGCGAGGAACCCTCTCTTGACATATCAGTGACGAAGCAATCTCGCTTTTAAGAACGAATGGCTAAATACGGGATTGCTTTGTCGCCAGTGTAAACGATAGCTCCTCGCAATGACGATCCTTGGCAAAAATCTGTGCTAATCTGTGTTACAAGGCTTTTATCTTCCCTTGCATCAGGAGTTCGATGAATTTGTTGGCATAGGCAGGATTAAACTGCGAACCGCTTGAGCGCTTCAACTCCACGATTGCTTCATCAATCGTAAGCGGGCTGTTGTATCCGCGGCCAGTAGTCATTGCGTCGTAGGAATCGGCAATGGCAATAATCTGCGCCCCTCGTGGTATCATATCCCCGCGCAATCCGTGGGGATAGCCTTTGCCGTCGTAACGTTCGTGATGGTGCAGTACCATCGGGACGATCTCCTCGAAAAAAGGCAGGCCCTCTAAAATCTTCGCGCCGTCTGCCTGATGGCGCTTAACAATATCAAATTCATTATCGTCAAGCCGTTCTTTCTTATGTAAAATCCTGTCCGGAAGGCCGATTTTCCCGACATCATGCACATATGCCGCTCTATGTATCGTTTCAATCTCCTCGGCCGGCAGGGTAATCCCCTTCGCCAAGAGAGTAGCATAAATATCCACTCTCTCTGAATGCCCGGCGGTATACGGGTCTTTTTCCTCCAGCGCCCTTACCAGAGAACGCATAGCATTAAAATAAAGCTCTTTTATCCGCTCCTGTTCTCTTTTGATATCCTCAAGCGCCCTTTCCAATTCTTTGTTGCGGGCGTTTAAATCCATGCTTACATAACTTAATTCTCCTTTAGGAATACCAGAAAGAGCTGCATGAGGGCCTTGGACGCTTACTATTTTATCCGATTTCGGATTAAACAAAATCAAGCGGACATCGCCTGAGCCGCGCGCCAAAAGAAACTCTGTTGTGAGTATCAAATCCTCATACCTGTTAATATGCTCCTGAATAAAGTTCAAGGCCGCTATTTTGATTTTAGGCTTCCGGCCATTTTTATCAACAGGCATTTGCTCTGTTTCTATTTCATTCGCGATTAAACTTAACAGTGCCTCTGCTTTTTTCTTTTTTGTATTCCAGAGCGCAAACGTAAGCGCGTCTTCTCCATAACGGGCGATCAAGGCCTTTTTACCCGCGTATTTTTTCACCGCGTCAGAAAAAACCTTTATAACAGCGGTCATCTGCTCATAAGTCGCGCAAACGCGGGAAATATCCTTACATTCCAACAGGCAAAAATAATTATCCTTTCCGGCGCGCGCTTTTTGCAACACATTCTCCACATACGCCTGAAAATACCTTTGAGTATAAATCTGGCAGGCCGGATCGGTTATACTTAAATTTTTAAGCTTTTCGCTTTCGGCGATCAGGCTGGCATACCTATATACCTGCACGACAATAAAAGAAATCCCGGCCAGGAAAAACAGGCTGAAAATATCCTTTCTGAAATTATACTGCGCCTGAAGGAAAATATACCCGGAGAAAAAGAGCGTAAAAGCTAAAATTAAAATCGCTGTCGAATAAACCGGCCTTAATCTTAGCGCCATAAAACCGGTTAATAACATAACTAATAAAACCAAAGATAAATTCAACGCTGAAAAAGACGGCAGGCTGTAAATAAACTCGCGCGCAAGCAGCATAAGCAGGGAATTGGCGTTAATATAAACCCCGGGCATAAAGCCTAACGGCGTCGGATGAATATCATGCGTAATCTTGACCGTCATCCCTATCATTACAATTTTATCTTTAAAAAGTTCGGGATTTACAGGCGGGCTGTCTTTTAAAATCTCATAAGCGGAAACGGTAGTAAAATCATCAGGGGAAGCTAAATAATTTATCGGCAGGCTGCCAAAAACGTCAACAGGGATATATTCTCGCGAGCCCAGCCAAACCTTCCCGGGTTCATAACGTATCTGCTCTTGAGGGATCCCACGGGTTAAGGCCAAAGTTTTCACTTCAGCGCTATAATCTACTATACTATAAGAACCTTTGGCAAAAACAACTGCCCGCATATTGCGCACCAACAAATCTCGGGCAGAAAAACTCTTGTTTATAATTCCGGTGAGCGCCGCGTGGCTGTTAAATATATCCAGGGATTTAATATAATTGCCATCCTCGTCAATATACCCGGCCAGGACTACGCAGGCGGCATTCTTTATAGCTTCTGAAAAGGCAAGGTCTTCAGATGTTTCCGTAGGGCGGGCAAAAGTGAAATCGATAAATATCGCCCTAGGCTTACAAGAGGCCAGTTTATTGACTAAATCGGCAAACACAGTGCGTTTCCAGGGCCAGTTATAGCCGGGAGCGCTTATCGAATCATTATCTATGGCGACAACAACGATATCCTTGATTTCTTTCGGCGCGGGCTTTCTTAAACGGCTTATGCTATAGAAGAAATCGTTGGTACGCAGGGAGGCGACTTTAAAGAAACCAAGCGGCTGAAGTATAAAACAGTAACAGATAAAAATCAGGAATAATAGAAATAAAATCCTAACCAGATCTTCATCTTTCGCGTATTTCATATTTGTTAATCTATCATATCCAGCAAGGTATTACAACATTTTTTAGTTTGCCGGTTTACCTGTTGGCCGGTTTGCCGGTTTTTTTGTTCGCCTGTTAACCAGTTAGCCGGTTAACCTGTTTAACTAGCTAACTGGCCAACCGGCTAACTGGCGAACTGGCTAACTGGCTAACCTTTCAAATTTTTCTTGACATCTCCGTGATTATCTGTAACTATAGGTAACATATATTATAGGGCACAAAAGGCTAAAAAAGGGAGGGTGGTTATGAAAAGAAAAGCTTTTACTTTTACAGAGCTACTAATAGCGCTTATAGTGCTTGCGATATTGACCTCTCTTTCTATAGCCGGCTTTAGAAAAGTTGTGGAAGCCAATAATGACAGGATCTGCCAGCTCAATTTAAAAGTGCTTGAAGCGGCAATCGATGTCTATACTGTCGAGAATGACGCCCTTCCCGACTCGCTTGCAAGATTAGAACCCAGGCAGATACATCTGGCTTATTTGAAAATCTTAGGCCATCAACCCGGAAACAACTGTTTAGCTTCTATAAAAGAATTTTTTGGCATAAAAAATGCCATCGCAGGGCCGTTAGGGAAGTTTTATGGGAATGATTTAAATGTATTAGTGTGCCCGTCAGACCCGAACCATAGGCAGAAAATAAATAAAATCAAAGCAAACACCTTTGTGATTGATACTGACACTTCTTATTTTAGAAATACCGGTTCAGGGAACACCTTTACGAGCAAAAGCGATCTGACGACAAAAAACACATATGCCATTGCTTACGACAAAAGCACCTGGCATAAAAAAGGCCTGATCCTCAACCAAAGCTATGCTAACGGTGTCAGCCCTACCGGCGTGAAGGGCGAAATCGATAGCGCTACAAAGAAAATTAAAAAACTAGTGGTATATGATACAAATGCGGACGACGAATTAACAAATGCTGAATGTAATACAGCGGCGTGTAGAAAAATACTAAGAAGAATACTGAAAAGCTTAAGGACGGACTAATGAGAAAAGTATGTTATATTTGCGATAAGAAGCCCAGCGCGGGAAAAGTAATGACCCGTAAGGGACAATACAAAGCAAAAGGCGGAACTGGAAGCAAAGTTTCCCGCAGGACCAACCGCTTATTCCTTCCCAACCTTCAAAAGGTAAAAGCGAAGATAAACGGACGGCCCATGTCTATCAATGTTTGCACAAAATGCATCAAGGCGGGCAAAGTTACGAAGGCTTAATATCTTCGATTTCTAATTGTAATTGGTTATTTCCCTGCCATGTATCTATGGAAAGCCTGTAGACTAAATCTACAGCCTTGGAAGAACTCACCAAGTCAGCGTATTCCCCCATTCTAAATCCCACTGCCGGATAAGTGAATTTTCCGCAACTGACCCAGAATTTAAGGGTATCTTTTTTCTGCAGTAGAGGTTTAGACCTTACCTCTAAACCATAACTCGCGAATAAAGGCTTAGGATTATCCTGCCCAAAAGGAGCCAGCATATTTATCTGAGCTACCAGATCTAAATCAAAATCCGCTAATTTTAATTCCAGGTCAACATTCAACGCCGGAATTAAATCCTGCGCGGATAAGGTTTCAAAAGCAACCTTATTAATGCTTTCCCGAAAACCATCTATGTCATTTCTTAAAATACTTAGGCCCGCGGCGTGTTTATGCCCGCCAAAACCCTGAAGGTGTTCGGCACATTTTAACAGCCCCTCAAAAAGATGAAAGTTGGCGCTTGAACGGGCAGAGCCCTTGCCTAATTCATTTTCCCAGGAAATAACTACCGTCGGCCGATAAAACCTGTCGGCAATTTTAGAAGCAACTATCCCCAAAACCCCTTTGTGCCAATTATCCTTATGCAGTACTATCACCCTATTCTTGGAAAAATCCGTGTTTTGCGCTAATTGCAATGCCTCTTCTATAATTTCGCTTTCAATGCGCTGGCGTTGGAGGTTTTTAGCATGCAATTGTTTGGCTAATTCCTGCGCTTCGCTTTCCAAGGAACAGATAAGAAGGCTCAAGGCTTGCTCGCTGGAATCAATCCTTCCGCAGGCATTCAGCCGCGGGCCGATAATATAGCCGATATGCTCGGTGGTCAACTCTTTCTTCACGCCTGCCACATCGAGGATTGCTTTTATGCCAATGTGAGGAGAACTGTTTAATTTTTTCAGGCCTTCTTTTACAATAATCCTGTTCTCATCCAACAATGGCACCACATCAGCCACCGTGCCTATAGAAACCAAATCCAGTTGATCTTCTAAAACATCATTTAAAAGATGACAGGCTAATTTATAACTTAAGCCCACCCCGGCAAGTTCCGAATAAGGATACTTTGAATCCTGCCGCTTGGGGTCGACAACCGCGACAGCGCAGGGCAATTTCCCATCCTGCGGCTGGTGATGGTCCACAACAACCGTATCAATTCCTAAGCGCTTCAACTCTTCTATTTCCTTAAAATTGCTTATCCCGCAATCCAGAGTAACAACAAGGTTTATCCCCGCCTGATGCGCGTATTTCACAAAATTCAAGTTTAGTCCGTAACCTTCTTTTAAGCGATGCGGCAGGTAATGCTCATGCTTAAGGCCCAGCATATTAAAAGCCGCCTTTAACACGGCTAAAGCGGTCAGGCCGTCGGCGTCATAATCCGAAAATATTAAAACCTTTTCTTTATTCTTTAAGGCTTTTTGTATGCGCCAAGCGGCTTTATCTATATCGGGAAGGAGATTTGTATCGTGCATTTGGGACAGCGAGGGTTTAAGGAAATTGCGCGCGGCATCAGGCGTAGTGATATTACGGTTGACTAAAAGCCCGGCGGTAACAGGAGAAATGTTTAACTCGTGGGCGAGAATATTCTGTAAGGCCTTATCGGGAGTTCTTAGTTTCCAAATTTTTTGCATATATTATTCTTCGTCATTGCGAGGAACCCTCGCTTGGCATACCGGTGACGAAGCAATCTCGCTTTAAGAACGGGATTACTTCTCCGCCTCAAACGTAGGGGACGGTCGCGACCGTCCCCTACCTCGCAATGGCAGAGGAGAAACCGTCACATCTTTTCAGGCGCTTTGACTCCCAATAAACTCAACCCCAAAGCAATAATAGTTTTACAACCGAAAATTAAAGCCAGGCGGGCATTAGTAAGGCTGGCATCATCTGATAGCACACGGTGGACATCATAAAACCGGTGAAAACTCTCGGCTAACTCTTGCAAATAGCTAGTCAGGGGATATGGATCAAGCTGAATTTCGGCAACTTTTAATGCCCATTCGAATTTCGCCAAAGCCTTTAAAAGATCAAGCTCCTCTTTTTTATCCAGTAAGGACAAGTCCGCGTTTTTAAGCGTATCCGAGGAAAGTTTGGCATTAACCAGGATATTACAAATACGCGCGTGGGCATACTGCACATAAAAAACCGGATTTTCCGAATTTTGCTTTTTTGCCAGTTCCAGGTCAAAATCCAGATGGCTATCGGTCTTACGCATCACAAAGAAAAATCTCGCCGCGTCCTTACCCACCTCATCCATAACCTCTCTTAAGGTTATATATTCTCCCTTACGGGTAGACATGGAAACCACCTTGCCTTCTTTAAACAAGGTGGCTAACTGCACAATGACAATATTTAGGGAATTAGCGTCTTTACCGAACGCGGCAACCGAAGATTTCAAACGGTTAATATAACCGTGGTGATCCGGGCCCCAAAAATTAATCAACCATTCAAAGCCGCGCTTGTATTTATCCTGATGATAGGCTATATCAGGAGCAAGGTAGGTATAAGATCCATCGGATTTAACAATAACCCTGTCTTTATCGTCTAAGAATTTAGTTGAGGCAAACCACACCGCGCCTTCACTTTCATAAATATAGCCCTTCTCTTTCAATAACTCTATCGACCTGTCTATCTTTCCCGATTCTCTTAAAGATGCCTGGCTGTACCAAGAATCAAACTTTACCCCGAAATCATCCAGTTCCTTCTTGATTATATCTAAAATCCTCTTCACGCCATATTCACGATAAAATTCCGGCGGTTTAGAGCTTGCGGCGCCAGGCGCAAGCTCTTCTGCCAGGCCGCGGATATATTCGCCCTGATAATGGTCCTCGGGAAATTCTATTTTTTCGCCTTGCAATTCCCGCAGGCGAAGATAAATAGAATTGCCTAAAATATTTATCTGGTTGCCTTCGTCGTTAAGGTAATATTCCCTTTTAACCTCATGGCCCAGGAATTCCAGGACATTACACAGGGCATCTCCTACCGCGGCCTGCCGGCCATGGGCAACCGATAAAGAACCCGTAGGATTAGCGCTGACAAATTCAACTAAAGCCTTTCTGGGTTTATCTGTTTTGGCAATCCCTTTGCCGCCTGTCTCCATTATATCTTTAAGAATAAAATAAAAGTATACCGGCTTAAAAGTAAAATTGATAAAACCCGGACCGGCTATATCAATTTTTGCTATGACATCTTTTAGCTCGCAATTAGGGATCTCTTCGTTAAGATATGAAACTATTTTCGCGGCTATTTCGCGCGGAGGCTGTTTTAGGGTGCCTGAAAGTTTTAAGGCGCTCGTTACAGACACATCCCCAAAACTCTTTTCTTTGGGAAATTCTAAATAGGGGTAAACAACAGGCAGTTCTTTAGGGTCTAATCCGGAAACTTTAACGAGGGCTTTTCTTAAGTTTTCGTTTAATAGGTTTTCGTATTTTCTTGCGGACATTTTTAGGTTTGGGGAAGGTTATCCTCTTGGCATCCTGCCAGAGAGACTCCAGATTATAAAACTGGCGCGCTTCGCCGGTAAAAATATGGGCCACCACATCGTGCGCGTCCAACAACACCCACCGCAAAGACTCATCTTGTTCACGGGCCCGGACCGGGATATCTTCCTTATACAGGCCGTCTTTAATATGGTCAGCGATGGTTTCAGCCCTGCGGCCGGATGTTGCGCTTACAACAACAAAAAAATCGCAAAAATTGCTTATCTTGCGCAAGTCCAGGATCTTAAGATCCTCTGCTTCTTTATCCAAGGCAAGCTTTGCGATTAAATATACTTTCTTTAGGGAATCTATTTTGTTTCTCCTTCAATAGCTTATAAATAGCGAACCCCACAATCAGCAAATTGTGGGATTCGCCATAAAGCACACTAATCTGAAATTTAATTACTTTTTAATTTTACCAAGAATCTTATACATTCCAGTAGAACAATCCGGGCATTTACCCTTCATCGCATTGCGGCCATTCTTCATTGTTACCTGCTGCGTGTCCTTCATTTCCTTAGAAGCCTTACATTTTACGCAATACCCTTTTTCTGCCATCTTGATCCTCCTTCTATAAATCCTTGTTAGCTTACAATTCTTTTTAAGCTTAACATAGCATCCGGTGTTTGTCAATTAAAATCTGCCGGAAGGGCAGATTTTAATTGATCCTGAGCCTTGCCGAACAGGCAAGGCGAAGGATCTTAAGCGATGTTGCCCGAAGGCCAGATTTTGATTAATCCTGTAGGGACAGCACAGTGTGCTGTCCCTACATTTACTTGAATTTTTCTTGAAAAATTGGCCATAGAATGAAGAATGGCTCTATTACCCTAATTTCCCGTTGATTAACTGCGCTCCGCCAGCGGAAGGCCAAGCTTTTGCCGAAGAAAATTCATATCCATCTTAGGAAGATAATCCGGCTGAACGCTGGCCATTCCTTCCATCCGATTAATCAAAACCTCAAGCTGAAGCCGGCCTTCTTTTGTCTTCACAGCCTGCAGAGGCGTTTTGTTGTTAAGTGCCGGGATTCGGGAAGAAATCCAATCCTTCAAATAATACTCCTGTTGTCTTTGAAGCAAGACTTTCCTAATCTCCGGATCAGAATTAATCCGGCGCTGTTCTTCCTCGAACTTACGCAGATCCTCTTGCGACGGCTGCGGCATAGCAGCGAAGTCTTTGCTATCGATACGGTCAAAAACAACCATTTTTCCAAGGCCAATAGAAAGCTTGTTCTTAAGACGTAATGCGCGCTCCAGTGAATTAACCTCTCCGACCAACTCATTC
>CAKKQA010000168.1 GCA_919901925.1 Omnitrophica bacterium GWA2_41_15
AGTTATCTTATCGTCGAGCACATAACCTTATCATCAAATTTTTGGCGAAAAAGGCCTGTCAAACGTTTTTACGCTAGATGAGCGGTTGAGTTACTTTATACCGAACATATCTGTGGCCAAATCTCTTCCAAGAGCTGAACTATTACTTATTTATTCTCGCATCCAAACCAACATCTCCTTCTACGGTGTTCATCATGTTATGCGGCAACAGGGAGCCGGCGCTAAGAGGAGCTTGCTGTCCCGGTAAAACTGTAGGTGCTTGGGCGGCAGTAACCGAGGTTTCAACTTTTTGTTTTTCTCGAGGCGGCATCAAACCTGACACATTCCTTACGCTATCAACCCTTACTTCCGATATGGGCATCACAGGCTCGGAACCAAGCCTGTGAAAAGGAATCGTTCCGCCGCCGAGTTCTTTAGGCTTGGCGATTTCTCCGATTTTGATTTTAAACGCCTTTAAGAATGTGTCTTTGGGATTGTTGGTCAGCAAAACAGTATCGCCAAGTTTGTAAATGTCTATATCATTTATAAGCCTGCCTAAATCAGTTTCATTTTTTCTTACCTCGATTCCTATGGCATCCATATTGCTGGTGTTAAATAAACTGCCATACTTAAACCTCGAAGTCTCTTGCAATGAATTGTCTAAGCCATAACCTTCGGCGGTTTCAAAAACAGGCACCGGATATTTTTTCACATAACCGTCCGCTCCGTTAAACTTTCTTATTTCGGATAATTGCGTTTGATGAACGGTGGAAAGGCCGCGGGTCAAATACTCATTCATCTTAGTATCGCTTTGAGACAGCAAAACAGGATAAAAACTTGCCGGGTTGCTTGTGGGGCCGGAATTAAAATCTGAAATCGTCAGCTGATACGACGGGCCAGCCCAAGGATTCTTGGTGTAGATATCAAAGGTGCGGATTACATTCGCCCCGACGCTGATAGGATAAGGATTGCGCGCTTGCGGCGTTTGCTCGTGAGTTTGCTCGTGAGTTTGCTCGTGAGTTTCTTCTAGAGTTATCGCAGGTTGTGCCGCTGGCGGATTAACAGAGATTTCAGCTTTTACGGGTTGCGAGCTTGACGATACTGAACCCGGCTGTGAAGGATTTGGTGTTTCAAGAGCCTGCCTTACCAATTGCCACGTTGGTTTATGATGCAGTTTCCCTGTCCTCTCATCTATTTGAACAGCTTCGGCACGGCGGTATAAGCCTCCTACGCCGCCAGCTTCTGTAACGTATTGCCGATAAAATTCACCATCAGTTCCTTTGTATTCAATAAAATCTCTTTTCGACCCAAGAAGCGGCCAGAGTTTTTGGTTATTAGTATTTTCTCCAGACATGAATTTCCCGGCTTCAAAATACCTCACTTCATTTTTGTCGCGCGTATAAAACATATGGCCTTGAGGAACATTATTATCATAACTTATCCTGTTGCCCCAAGGCCCGTTGATATTGTTAAGCACCGGCGTGCCTTCGGGAACCAATCCGCATTCTTGAGGCTTAGGCAAAATCCTTGCTATGCCTAGCTTAACCGCGTTTTCGTATATTGTGCTGTATGCTCTTAATTTCTGATCCACGTCTGATATTTTACCCAGCTCCGTTATAATCATCTGCTTCGCCCAATCAGGATGCTCCAGCAAAAACACTTTTGTAGTATGCGGCTGACTAAACGGCGAAGGAGTTGTGCCTTCTGCGTATATCCAAGTATCGGCGGTTTCAGGAAGAGTTAATTTTCTGACCGCCTCCGTAAGATTCACCGCGCGATTTAAATGATTGCGAAGCACAGGGTCGTTATTTACTGTTTTCCATATTTTTTCTTTTTCAGACGGGTTTTCTCTTATATATTGCTGTATGCCTGCCAGGAATATTTCAGGATTCTTCTGGAATATATCCAGCGTTGTTGCCATGATCGCATCCTTTTGCCCTACAGAAATCTTTCTCGCTGTTTCCCTACCGCGGTCTATGCCAAATTTTATCTTTCCCTTAATCCAATCTATTACCTCTTGATGTTCTCCGGGAAGCTTATCGATATTGGCAACGACTTCCCAGCCCTTGGCGCCGTAGGTATAAACATCGCCTGTATCATTTTCGTAGCCCCAAGAAATGGAGACTTTTTTATGCGTATCATACTGCAGCCACCTATAGGTTATACGCGGAATCCGTTCAGCAGGCGGCTCGGTAAGCATTTGTCCTGCGGCATCCGGCCCAAGCTTATTTATTGCCTTTTCGGGCATAGGCTTTTCAACCAAACTAACCTTTGGCGCAGTAACAACAGGCGCTGAAACTTGCGGCTTTTCCTGTTCTTTTCCTTTAAACTCCGGAACACTTATCTGCGTATAATCCCTATGGTCCGTCAATATCCTACCGAATGAACCGTAATAATATTCCGTGCTCTTATTCAGCAACGCCGGATTCCAGGCATCATTCCCAAATTCATAGCCATAGTAAGATGTCTTAGCCGGCCTGCCAAAGCGGTCGAGGCTGGTACGCTCTATCAAACCCGTATCCTTGCTGTATATATTCACCATTCTTAAGCGGCCCAGCCGTTCTTCCACTTCCTGCCTACTCCAAGAATCTCCGGGCATATACGTAAGCTTATTGCCAAGTCCAGAGACCCTGCCATTAAGTTCAGCCCTGCTTCTTTGAATAACAATCCTTGGGAAATTCTCGCCCATAACCTTTATAAAATCTTCTTTTTCTTTGTCTGAAATGCCCTCTTCTGTGAGTGAAACATCAGTATATTTGCCTAAAGACTTACGCTCCTCGTCAGACAAACCCTTCCATTCTTTAAACCATTCTTTGAAGTAAACTGTTTTTCTATCGTCAGTAAGGCCTTTATACCATTTCACCCTCTCATTACCCGCGTCGACAAAACTACCATCATAAACTAAAGTTGTGGGAACCTTAAATTCGGCAGAGCTGTATCCTGTTGTCAATTTCAAATAATTACCATACACCTCCGAAGGCTGTATGATTCCGGAAACAGAAATATCAAACCTGGTTCTTTCCTGTTCTAATGTACTATCCCTTCCGAAATCTTCGCCATCTCCTAACACTTTTTGTACATAAACTTTGTTCTTATTTTCTCCTGTCTTGTTAAGCCCTCTTAATATTTCCCTAACTTCACGCGCATTTTCCTCCGTTAACTTATACTGGCTTATATCTTTACTCACATGATAATTGACAATCCCGCCCTTGATGAAGTCGGATAAATTATGATACCCCTGCTCATTGGGAATCGAAGCCAAGGCAATCATAGACGGCACTATGCCTATTAAAGGCACTGCCGCGGACACCGCAAGAACATTGCTCGCGCTTTGTGTGGCTCTGGAACGCTGGACGCGGTCGGCTAAATCTTGCATTAATATTTGCGCGACCGGGCCGCGGACGGTTTCCATCCAATTTCGCGTTGGCTCTTCGCCCACAAAAATAAGCCGCGCGCCGTCGCGTATAACGACCTGGCCTGATGTTATTCTTGTTAACAATGCTATATCTGCTTCTAAATCATGCTCGCGCGCAGGGTTATAAATAGCGCCCGCGTCTTCGGGCAATAATTCTTCGTTTCTTATTTGGGATAATTCCTGTTCTCTTAAAACCCTTGCTCTTTGCAAAATCTTCATTAAATCTTCCGGCGCCGCGTCATCTTTTATCCGCGAACCGCCAACAGCCCTTTGCGCGTCCGGCAAAGGAACTAAGACTTTTTCGCTAATATTCCCCTCGTCTGCGTAGCGGACCACCAACTGCGCAAATAAATCTCTTTGTCTTTCCAAATCTGCAAGTTGAGCTCTTTCTCCTTCTAACTGTTCAATGACAGACCTTATCTTTTCAATTTGTCTTATTTTAGAAGGGTCTGATGTCTTTCCGATGGCTGCTATGTTGTTTTCATTGGTATTAATCTCTTCTTCGATAGTATCTTTATCTTTTTTCAATGCCTCCCAATCTTTCTTGCTCATGTTAGAAACCTCTAACAATTTCTTACCGGTTTTTATCTCTACATCTATCCTTTGATTTTTATCAACCCTTAACATATACGCCGTCGGCACAAAGGCAACATACTGGCGCTGGGAATCCAAAGACCTTATCGCCGCCAGCAGATTATCATGGCGGGCTACCAAAGATTCTACTTTGTTGACCTTAAACTCTCTTTCATCTATTTCACGATCCACCTTGGATATTTCTTGCCCTGCCATCCACAGCCTGTCCGGATTCGCATTACCCGCGGCATGAAGTTCCTCTTCCAGCTTAGTGCGTTCCTCGACCAACGCTTCTCTTCGCACCCTTAAATCTCCTATCTCTTTGGACAGCTTCTCCACATCTATTTGTTTCTTAACGCCTTCTATATCTTTATCCACTTCTGCTAATTCCAGGCGGCGGCCTTCGGACAAGGAAGCATACACAGAATTGGAAGCCGTTGCCATAACCGAGTCGGTGACAACTTTGTCCGCGAAAGAGCTTGTGCTCGCGGCGATATTGTTGGCTAACGCTTGAATCGGATTGACGCCGTGGCCGCCGGCGACAGCGGATTGAATGAACCTTGCTGTTATCGCCTCTTGGTCTTTTATGGCATTGAGCCCTGTGCCGGGCGTGCCGGGATCGATTGTGGGAAGAGCCTGCCGCGCGGCGAGAAAAGCGTTGTTGTTATACGACTCGCCGATGGACCAGGAAACCCTACCAACGCTGGCGCGTTCCACAGAGCCACCAACAAATTTAGCAAATTCTTCTGCTGATACGGTTTCTGGTTCTTGATCGTTAAATTTATATGTAATCCTATCATTGCTATCATTAGAAATAACATGATACACATCATTCACCGGTTTCCCATCTTTGTCTTTTCTCTTTCCAACTTGGTCTTTTATCTCAAAATCTTGATTTTTAACATTTTCCGTAACCCGTTCTCCGTCGAGCGCGATAGCTCCATCACCCAAAGAATACCTTTTGCCCTTTACATTCAACACCTTGGCTTCTCTCATCCACTTATCCAGCCAGCCGGCAATAAGCGTGTTCACCGCCAGATGTATTTCTTCCTGTGCCAGCGTCGGCGAAGTGATTTTATTCTGCCTCAAGTAATACATCCATCCGGCCTCGGCAACAAAATTCGTCATTTGCCGCATCAAAGATAAACTGACATTTCTCACTGTTTCGTTTGAAGAATACATAGAGGATGATAACAAATATAATCCGGCCGCACTACCCAATGCCAACGCGCTACCTGCGCTTCCACCCCTGCCACTATCCATCCAGCCAAAAGCTTCGCGTTCAGACCAGGTATTTCTGTAAGCATCGTAATCTTCTGTGCCACTGCGATAAAATAAAGCCGTATCCACCATCTCACCCATAGACCTTTTCCCAATAAACGAAAAGTAATCAGGCTTAATAAGGCTTAAAGATAATAGTTGTAACCTTGATAGATATATTGGTGAAATTTTACCTTTTATCGCCCCTATATTCCCAATTATGCTTATGGCAGGAAAAACCCAATTCCCTATTTTGTACATCATACTATTTACGCCTTCTGGCAATGCCTGATGAAACTTATCGAACGAATATTGGGCTAATATGCCTAAAATGCCCTTCTCAGTATACTGCAAAGAATGGCTATTCTCGTGGGTTAAGACTGTTTTCTCTTTCCAACCCAAATCATCCCAATGCGCTTGGTTAGTATTAAGAGTAATTATATTACCGTCGGCGTAAGCTCCAACAAAACTCCCGCTCGGAAGGCCCATACTTTTATTTAGGTCGCCGCGGAAAACCATCGTTCCAGTCTTAAGGGTATTTTTTAGGTCGAATTTGTGGCCTTGCGCAAGTGCCCTAGCAACTGGCAACAACAACTTAACTGATGTCTGATATGTAATCTTCATATTTTGTGCTTGAGCATCTTTGGCTTTTTTGTTTCCAGGAGTTATACCTATTACTATCGGCCCAAAAACTAATTCATAACGGCTAAAAGGATCTTTGCCTAATGCCAAATTATCCCGCACCGACACAGCAGCATCATGCACTGACCTGCCCAAAATCCCCATTCCAAAAACATCTATATTCCCCGCGATAAAATCTTTTGCCGCAAACATCGCCAATCCCGACGCGGCGCCCATAAGCATGCTGTCAAAAACCGGCTTATTATGTACCTTTGCGCCAATGCCCGCGGCTACTGTTGACGTTAACATATCTAATGTCAAAACGCCGGCTAAGCCGTCTTTACTGTGCTTGCCGTAATAATAAGCCGCGCCGCCTAATAACGCGCCGGAGATAATCCATTTTGTAGAATCCACTTTTGCTTTGGGCTTATCGCTTTCTTCCTTCACAAGCTCCGGCCAAGTCCTCCACGGGCTGACATATTTCCCCTCCTTCCCCTCCCTGTCCTTGTTGCCGGCAAACCATCCGCTTAAAGAATTCCAATTATTGACCAGCTCGCCGGTAAAATCGCCGGCGGCATTTGCCAAGGCCATCTTCCAAGAGCTTTCAAATATCTTGTCGCCTTCAACGCCTCTGTTGGTCTGATATTTCATCCAATATAAAATCCCTAATTTCACTATCCCGGAAATAAGCGGAGAGATGCCGACGTTCTGCATTGATTGCAATGAGGCTGAAAATAAATCGGGAGAGAATTCCTTATCATTTGCGCGGTATCTTATGCCGCCGGTCATTGCGAAGACGCGAAAAAGCACAGCAAACTCCCCTGTTGATAACTTCGCGAGTTTCGGCGGGGGCGCACGAGCAAGAATCTTTGCGGCGGTTTCTGTCATTTGCGGATATCCGTTAAGCGCGTTTAACATTATCCTTGTCTCGGCTAACTTTGTTAATTCCGGAATCTCAGATGCTAATATAACATCCTTTTTTCCCTTTGTGCACCATCCTGGCTTTCCATCTTTAGCATTGACATCGAAGGTGTAAGTTTTTTTGTTGCCTTTTTCGTCTCGTTCTATGATTGTCTCTCCTGCATCCTTAACTTTAATATCATAACCATACTCTTCTGCATAAGCATCCTCTACATCTCGCATCTCTGCGGGCAGTCTTTTTTCTGCATCTTTATACATGCCACTCATTACTTCTAATCTTTCCTTCTCTTCCTTGCTAACATAAGCGCCGTTATTGCTCCTGTCTAAACCAAAGATTTCTCCTAAGCCCATATGCACAAAGTTGCTCACAAAAGCGCTGGTGTATTGGCTGATAGTAAATTCAAAGATGCCTGCCAGGGTTTCATCCCAGCCTTCATCTTTCAGCTTCTGTCTTATCCCTTCTGAAAAACATAAATTGATAAAGCCCGCGCCTATATCCCCCACCAAATGAAGCAATGCCTTGCCCAGAGCGCCTTTGGTGCCATAAAAGAAATATGGATTAGATATGGCTTTGCCTTTGTGGAAAATCCCCCCTAATTGCTTAAAGCTTTCGGTTATTTTCTTGCCGAGCCAATTAACGCTTTTTACAATTTTATTAACAAGCCAATTTATTTGCCTGCCCAACCAACCTAACTTCTTTATTATTTCCTTGTAAATCAATTTGAGGGCTTTTGCTATCTCTTTAACGCCCCGGGTAACAGCTTTTATTATTTGTTTAGCTATATAAATTACACCATTTACAAACGCCTTAATGCCGTTTACTATTGCCTGCCCGATACTTTCCCATATTGACGCCGAAGCAGACGAAGCAACCCCGGCCCCTGCCGACGCAACCGCACTCGCCGCCGCACTTGTTGCTGCGCTATTAGCTGCATTGTTCGCCGCAGTCGTTGCTGCGCTATTAGCCGCATTATTACCCGCGGTTCCCGCCGCCTCTTCTGCTGCATTTCCCGCGCCTGATGCCGCGCCCGCCCAATAACCCGCAACTGCTCCGGCTACGGTTCCGGCGACCATTGAATAAACCTGGCCCTTGGTAAGTATGATCTTGGTTTTGCCGATTTTAATTGTTGCCATTGTCTCGCCATAGTCGGAATAATGGTAGTAATACATATACAAGTTAGTCATATCCGAAGCTATTGAACCGACAAATCCGCTGATCGGATTTGCAATAATACTCGCGCCTAAGATTACTCCGCTTACAAATCCACCGGTAAATGCTTCCCATGACTTCCCCCCGGTGTTTCCGTCACGGGCATAGGCAGGAGCCAGGCAGTTAAACAAAAAAACGAGCGCAACGATTGCGCTCAATATTCTCTTGCCTCTAAATCCGGAGAAGAAAAGGAGTTTCTTAGTACCGTCATTGCGAGGAGCCCTTGTCGGCATCAAGTGACGAAGCAATCCCGTTTTTAAAAACGAGATTGCTTCGTCGCGACGCCTTGACGATAGCTCCTCGCAATGACGCTGTTCGGTTTCGCGATGACTATGCATTATATTATCGTTATTATTTTCTTTAGACATTTTAATATTTTGTTGACACTCACTGTACGTCTGTAGGGGCCGCATTTATGCGGCCCGTTTGTTTCGGGCGCCATAAATGGCGCCCCTACAGAATGGTTAAAAACTTTTTTAAACTCATTAGGAATCATACAAAAAAAATTGCCTGTATTGCGTCTTTCGGCAACCCGGCTACCCTTTGCGGAACGCGCGTAGTGACAGCACAGCGTGCTGTCACTACAATAGCATATCGTTCTGCAAAAAATTTATATCTCATAGGGCCCGTGGCTTTGCGTCCCCCGCCTTTCGGCGGGGTTTGCCCTTTCGTGTTTCTTAATGTGATGTCAAAAATATACCACATGATATACGTAGTGTCAATACTATATATATGCCTTGGAGCAAACGCTTTCTTTTTTTCGATCTGGAGTGAAAGTCTATGTAGTTTAAGGGATTAGCGTATCTGCGGGCGCCATTAATGGCGCACGTACAGACGCGGTGCTTTCAATTGTTGCGGGCGCGATAAATCGCGCCCCTACAGGGTGGCTGTGACATGTCTGTTGGGGTCGGATTTATCCGACCCGCTTGCCGGACGTTGTTGCGGACACGTTAAATCGTGCCCCTACAGGTGTGCTGACTCGCATTTTCGGGCGCCATAAATGGCGCCCCTACAGGGTGGCTGTGATATGTCTGTAGGGGTCGGATTTATCCGACCCGCTTCGCTGTGTATCATGGTAAAATTGGACATTATTTTATGAGCTTTGTATCAATTTGGACATTTTAAGCACTTATTTAATGTCCAGACTGGACGTTAAATATTAGTTACAACACCCAACCTCTGGGGTTTCGGTGTGCCAACTACGCCTAACCCCAGAGGTTTCAGATCTTGCTTTTGTAGGGGGCGGATTTATCCGACCCGTTCGTCGGGCGCGATAGATCGCGCCCCTACAGATGTGCTGACTCGCATTTTCGGACGCCATAAATGGCGCCCCTACAGGGTGGCTATGGCACACCTGTAGGGGTCGCATTTATGCGACCCGTTCGCCATACATTGTTGCGGCATGCCTATAGGGGGTTGATTTATCAAACCCGTTCGAGTGGTTTCGGGTGCAATTCACACACCAACAACACCTAACCTCCGGGGTTTCGGCAGCCCAACAACACACAACCCCGGAGGTTTCAATTCAGCACAAAACATTTGACAACAAGCTGCTTTAATGATAAGTTTAAAACAACATGAGAAACCTTTTTAAGATAAATAAAATACTGCCTCACATCGAAAACCCCAAAACGCCTCTATTGTTTTACGCGTTAAGTTTTCTCTCCGTTATAATATTAGAGAATTTTCTGGAGATATTTTCAGATACCGCGCAGGTCACTTTCAGGCTCTTGCCTTACAACAAACTTGTTTATGCTTTGGCAGGAATAAACATCGCGATTTCATTTACCCATACCACACTTTGGTGGATAGCGGTGGCTTTGTTTTTCCCGTTAGTTTTTTCATATATCACCAAAGAGGAAACTCCTAAAATCCTACGCGCTGTCTTTGCCTTTTCGTTTATTGCCATTTTAACTCCAGCTGCCGACCTGATACTGTCCAAAGGCAAAGGTTTTGACATACATTATTTCAGCCCCACTGCCCCCATTGACTTCTTCCTGTTTTATAAAGCGCTGACTCCCGGAGAAATTCTCACCTGCGCCTGCGCGCTAATCCTTTCTTTTTGCTATTGCTATTTTAAAACTAAAAACCTTTTTAAAACACTCGAGGGTGTTTTTTTAATTTACGCGGGAATGTTCCTCTCCTTCACCCTGCCCTATCTAATAAAACACAGCGCTGCTTTTATAGGGACTGCCGCAAAAAACTTAAATCCCCTTATTGTCGCGCGCCTTCTTTTTATAATAATATTTTTTGAACTTTCTGCCTTATTTTATTCAACGGATAAAAAAATATTTAAAGGTACTTTTAAGGCCGCCGGAGCCCCGCGGATATTATCTTCGATTTTGCTTCTTGCCTTCGGAATATTCCTTTTTTCCGCCTATCCGCTAAATGTAATTTTAGAAAATATGGGCTGTTTCTTATTAACCTCTATTTCGTTTACTCTTGTGCTCATTTTTACAGGCGCCCTTCGCGGCGGCCTGCTCAATGAACCGCGTCACCTAAAAATATCTATATTCTGCCTTGCGCTCGCCGGACTGGCCGCGGCGTTGGTCAACGTAACTACTTTTTACTTCCTTCTTTTAATTGCGGGAAGCAGTGTATTCTGCTATCTTGCGCCGTTTCAACTTAAGAATATCCCGGCACTCTATAATATTGTTAAATCTTTTAACCTATTGCTTGTAATTATACTGGGTTGGCTTTTTGCCGGAGGAGAAATCATGGAATTTCCTCATATTCTCATCATCTACTTTATTATCCTTGTATTTAACATCGCGGCAAAAACATTCTCCCGCCTTTATTCCGCGTTCAATAAATAAAACTCTCCAACGCGCTCGCATTGCCGGCAATTATATTGTATAATAATACCTATGTTGGAAAAAACTGCATTCATTGACGGCTTTAGCATGGATAAAACTCCCCTCGTAAAGGCGGGTTTTAATCCTTATTACCTCCCTGTAAAAGGCGGATTAGGCAGGAAAATAAAAATCGGTTGCGACGAACTTATTTGTTTCGGCTCAAACGACTATCTGGGGTTGGCTAATAGCCGCGAAATTAAAAAACAGGCGGGGAAAATACTTCAACAGTTCGGCTTAAGCATGTGCGCCACCGCGATCGTTGCCGGCCACACCTCAATGAACCGTATGCTCGAAGAAAAAATCGCGCGCTTCCTTAAACAAGATGACGCCATTGCCTATCCTTCCTGTTACCAATGCAATGCCTCCTTATTTCAACTTTTGGCAAACCCAGCAGATATTATCATTGCCGATAAAAATATCCATTCCTCATTAATTCACGGGGCATTGCTGTCAAAAGCACGGTTAAAGTTTTTTCCTCATAACGATACGATGCGCCTTAAGCGGATATTAAGCGCCTCTGCAAAACACAGGATGCGCTTTATTGTGCTTGAGGGCCTGTATTCCACTGACGGAGATCTCGCGCTGTTGGATGAAATATCCAAAGTCGCTAAACAATTCGATGCCTTTGTAATCATAGACGACGCGCACGGCGTAGGCGTATTAGGCAAAGAGGGCAGGGGGATTTTAGAAAAATATAACGCCTATAAAGATGTAGGCCTGATCAGCGGTTCCTTGGGAAAAGCCATCGGCGCATACGGAGGTTTTCTTGCGGGGAACGGAAAAATCATAGATTATTTCCGCTATAACTGCGGCGCCTATATTTATTCCACCGCCTTGCCTGCTCATATTTGCGCCGCGGCGGCAAGCTCTCTGGATATTATTCTCAAGCGTAATGACCTGCGCCTTAAAATCTATGGCTATAAAGAAAAACTCTACGGCGCATTGTCCGATATGGGTTACAACCTAACAAAGTCATTATCGCCTTTATTCTCCATCCTCTTCAATGACACGCATCAAACTCTTAAGATGGCCCGGCTTTTATTTGAAAATAAAATCTACGCGGTGGCGTTTATTCCGCCGAGCGTGCCGCGCAAAGCGCCAAGGATACGCCTGCTTACTTCTGCTTATTTACTTGATGAAGACATAGACACAGCGATTAAAGTATTCTCCAAATTAAAAGACAAGATACCTATCCAGAAAACGATGGTTTAAGTCATTGCGGGGAGCCACGTTGCAGGGACTGTCCTTGACTATTGCCTGACTAACAGCTTAGGACTGTCCCTGAATGCCTGCGACGAAGCAATCTCGTACTAAAAACGAGATCGCTTCGTCGCCAGTGTAAACGACAGCTCCTCGCAATGACTTTATTAATATGGGCCATAAATACTTCTTAATTATTAACCCCGCGGCGAATTCGGGAAAAGCGGAAAGAAAATACCCAAAAATACTCCGGACGCTAAATAAAAGGGGCGTTGACTTTGATTATCGGTTGACTTCTCAACCCGGCGAAGCTGTCAGACTTGCCGCCTCGGTTGCGAAAGATGATTCCCTTATTGTGGTTGCCGTCGGAGGAGACGGAACTATCTGTGAAGTAATCAGCGGGCTATTCTTCAGGAATGAAAACAACCCCAAGCCCGCGTTAGGTATTTTGCATATCGGGACCAGCCCGGATTTTAATAAGCTTCATAAAATTCCGGTTAAAATCAAAGATGCTATAAACACGCTCATAAAAGGGAAAACAAAAACAATAGATATTGGCAAGGCCGCATATAACACAAGCCTTGTGGCCGGCGCTGAAAAGAAAACTTCTTACTTCGCCAGCAATGTCAATATTGGATTAGGCCCGCAAATAGCCCAAAAGGCGAATTCGCGTTACCGCAAATATCTGGGCGATTTTTTAGGCACGCTCTGCGCGGCAATAAACTCTTTAATAGGTTTCAAAGGCATGTCTTTACCTATAAGCATCGATGGCAAAGATACAAGCTTTCCCCTGCTGATTAACCTAACTGTTGGCAAAGACCCATATCTGGCTTCGGGGATGCGGGCGTTAAATCCGATAGCTCCCGACGATGGCAGGCTCTACGTGCTCTCCATCAAAAAAACAAGCCTGATAAATATTTTATCCAACATCCCCAAGTTGTACTGGGGAAACATATTGGATTATAACGCGGCAGAAATCACTTATGCCAAGAGTTTGGATATCGGGATTTGTTCCGATTATCCTCAAATAGAAATGGACGGCGATGTGAAGGGGTTTCTTCCGGCAAGGATAGAAGTTCTGGCGAAAGCCTTAAGAATAATCGTGCCCTGACATGAAAATATTCGTTACCGGAGCAACGGGTTTTATCGGCAGTCATCTTACGCGTCAGTTGATTAAGCGCGGATATGATGTTACCGCCTACGCAAGGCAGTCTTCATCCTTAAAATACCTGCCCGGAAAAACAAAAGTTGTTTTCGGCGATATACTTGATTATGAAAAATTGAAATCCGCCCTTTTAGGCTTTGACGCTGTTTATCACAATGCCGCGCTTGCCTGCGACTGGGCAGATAAGAATGAATTTTACAAAATCAATGTCGAAGGCACAACAAATGTCTTAAATGCTATTCGCGCAAACAGGATCAACCGGCTTATCCTCACCAGCAGTTGCGCTGTCTTAGGCGAAGAAGACTATCCGTCAGCAAAAAAAGAAGAAAGTCCGTACAAACCAAAACAGAAATATTTCCTCTCCGGAATGTTTGAATCTGATATGAACCATTACCGGATTACCAAAGCCGCCGCGGAAAAAGAGGCGATAGAGTTTTGCCGCCAACACGGCATATCGCTTACTGTGATCAGGCCGGTGTGGGTTTACGGGCCGCGGGAGTTTCACGCAGGCCCGTTTAATTTTTGTTCTGCCGTAAATAAAGGATTGATTGTATTCCCCGCCACAGCAGGCAAGCGTTTTCACGTCATTTATGTTGAAGACCTGGCGAAAGCAATGATACTCGCATTAGAAAAGAACTTTGACGGCATAAATATTTTTAATATCGGAAATAAAAAATCTCCCATGGTGAAAGAATACCTTGGCGCCTTTTGTAAGGCAACAGGGAAAGAAATGCCTTTTTTGCTTCCTGAATATTATTTCGCGCCTATTGGGGTTGCAGCGGAATTTATTTATAAAATTCTCGGCATAAAAAAAAGCCCTTTGCTAACAAGGGCAAGGGCAAAAATGTTTTATTGCGATAATATTTACGATATAACTAAAGCCGAAAGGTTGCTGGGGTTTACCGCTAGCACCACTTTGGAAAAAGGCATTGAAAAAACTGTGCGATGGTGGAGGCAAAATGGCTTCTTATCTTAAAAGAAATTTATCTGCCTACCTGGTTTCTATGCGCTGGCAGTATTCATTCATCCCTGCTTTTGCCGGATTAATAGGGATATCCTTTTCAGTGGACTCGCCAACAACTACCAGGCAAATTACCATATTAGGTATTTTATTTGTCGGATGGGGAATCAATCAAGTCATTAATGACTACTTCGGAATAGAAGAAGACAGACACAATGCGCCAAGGCGTCCAATGGTAAACGGAAGCCTAAATATCGGCTTTGCCCTTTGCCTAAGCAGCGCCCTATTTCTCATAGGGGCTGTAATGACTTTACTGCTTAACAAAGAGGCCATTTGGATTTATATCTTTATTTTCGCCTTAAACCTGGCCTATGAACGCGCGAAAAAAGTTCCACTGCTGGGAAACATTGCCTTTGGTTTACTCATCGCGCCATGCGTTTTTTATTCGGCTGTATGCGCCGGCAAAGGAACAATAGCCGGCGCCTTAACCGATAAAACACTCCTTGCCCTTGCTTTATTAGTTTGGCTTGCTAACACTGTTTTCTGCTTTTTTACAGACTTCAAAGACTTCCTCGGGGATAAAAAAGCGGGGATAAATACGCTGGTGGCGGCATTAGGACAGGACAAAGCCAAATACTTAGGCCTGCTTCTGGCGATGCTTCCTTACGCGGCAGTGTTTTATTTTCAAAGTTTTCTAGAAATTATTCCGCGGACAAATCCATTGCTGTTATCAGCCGGGATTTTTTGTTTCCTTATCACCGCGGTTATTATCTTCTTCAATGCTCACGACAAAAAGGAAACCTCAAGATCTCTGGTGTGGGCAACTGTGGGAGTTTTACTTTTCGAAATAGGGCTATGCAAATAAAAAGGGCGCCATAAATGGCGCCCCTACAGATGTGTTGACTCGCATTTTCGGGCGCCATAAATGACGCCCCTACAGGGCGGTTGCGGCATACCTGTAGGGGCCGGATTTATGCGGCCCGTTTGTTAAACCCGCCCCCGCATATATGTCGCTGTATGTCTGTAGGGGTCGGATTTATCCGACCCGTTTGTCAGGCGCGATAAATCGCGCCCCTACAGGGCGGTTGCGGCATACCTGTAGGGGCCGGATTTATGCGGCCCGTTTGTTAAACCCGCCCCCGCATATATGTCGCTGTATGTCTGTAGGGGTCGGATTTATCCGACCCGTTTGTCAGGCGCGATAAATCGCGCCCCTACAATACTACCTTATTCTTAAACTATGCAGCGCCTTATCAAACGCCCGCTGGTATCTGGGGTATTCCTCAAGCTGGCCGATGCAGGTAACCACATAAACTTTTTTTCCTTTTACCCAGATTGCGCTGATAACTTTTAGATTTATTTCTCTGACCTTGCTGTTAAAAGAATACCACCTGCCGGGAATCATTCCGGCAAAAACATCCCCCTCATCCGTATCGTAAATCCCGGCTAAACTTTTCTGAAATTCGTCCTTATTCATTTCGAAAAGATTAACTAGAGGGACTTCTTCGGGAAGCTCATTTACGACTACCGTCACATTTTCGCGGTACCTGTCGGCCTTCCCCCTTAAAGGCGACATAGCAATTACGGCGGTCTTATCAACACCCTCTTCCTCTTCCCACGACGACGGGATAAGGAGAGTAAATTTATATTCTTTGTTGTTATATTTGCGCCAGAAAGGATTGCATCCGGCAAGCGAAAGGCAGATTAAAAGGATCAGGATTTTTTTCAACATATAAGTCCCCGAAGTTTTCGGGCGCCATAAATGGCGCCCCTACAGATGTGTTGCGACATACCTGTAGGGGTCGCATTTATGCGACCCGTTCGCCATGCATTGTTACGATATATCTGTAGGGGCCGCATTTATGCGGCCCGTTACTAAAACCCCTTCGGCACTAATTCGCCGGAACTAAATTTGATGATTATCGGCCCAGCGACGATAATCATAATAACCGGCAGGATGCAAAAAATCAACGGGAAAAGGATTTTTAACGACGCCTTTATCGCGTACCTTTCTCCCTCTTGAAACCTCAAACTCCGGGTATCCTCCGAGAGATTCTCGAAAGCTTCCTCAATTGATGTACCCATGCGCTCTGCCTGCACCAGCGCGCGGACAAAACTGCTGATATCCCTTAATTGAAGCCGCACAGCCATATCCTTAAGCGCCTCTGCGCGCATTTTCCCTACCTGTATCTCGCTTAACACAATCGACAGCTGGTCGATAAAAGGATTAGGCGTGCTTTTTTCTATCGTCCATCTGATTGCCGATAAGAAATCCGCGCCCGCGGAAATAGACATATTCAACAAATCTATGGTTTCAGGAAAAAAACGGATAATTTCCTGTTTTCTCTTGCGTATTTTACCCGCCATAATAAAATCCGGAAGGGCAAAGCCAAAAACCGCGCCGATAAGCGCGAATAATGGCTCTGCCGAAACAATCAAAGTCCCGACACCGGCAATAACCGCTAAGATAAGCTTAAATAAAACCAGGGAGGGTAAATCAAACCTAACCTGCAAAATCTCCGCCTGCCGCTGTAGGCTCTGAACATACGGCAAACGGGAAAACGGTTCTATTATAAAACCCAGTGATTTTAGAAGTTTTGAACTGTAAACAACTCCCGCGGGCTGTTTTTTGGGGCCGCTTTCTAAGCCCAAACTTACCCGGGGCTGTAATATTTTACTTTCAACCACGGATTGAACGATGAAAAAAATCGCCAGCGCGAATAATAATAATCCTAGAATGTATAACATAGATTTTTATTTTGCAATACCCGTGATGCCTAGCCCCCCGGAAAGACGCGAGGCACATCATACCGTCATTGCGAGGAGCTGTCGTTTGCTGCTCGGCGACGAAGCAATCTCGTTTTTTAAAGCGGGATTGCTTCGTCACAGATATGCCAAGCGAGGGTTCCTCGCAATGACGCTTTCTATCCCCTCAACGTGCTTATTCTTTTTATTAGGTACATCCCTAAAAGCTGCAGGCCTATTGCCGTAAGCAGCATCGTCCTTCCCATGTCCGACTGCCACATAATATTGAAATGCTCGGGGTTTTGCTTGAAAATAAAATAGCCGAAACCTATCGGCAGAAAAGACATAACAATCCCCTGAAGCCTGCCCTGCAAGGTAAGAGTAGCCACTTTTTCTTTAACTTTGATATTATCACGTATAGTGTTAGTAAGCTTTGCCAGGACCCTGGTCAAGTCACCGCCTGTTTCCCGGGCGATAAGCAGAGAAGTCACCAACAGGTTAACATCGTCGAGCGGGACCCTTTTCTTTAACAGCAAAAACGATTCTTCCAAACTCATGCCCCAGCGATTTTCTTTAAGCACCATGTTAAATTCCTGCGACATCGGCGCGGGCATCTCTTCGCACAAAACTTCGATCGCCTGGATAAGGCTCAAGCCGCCTTTTAAAGACGAGGATATTATCATCAGGCCATCCACCAGTTGCGACTGAAATTGCCTTAACCTGCGCGCCCTGTTTAACTTCACCATGACATTAGGAAATGCCAGCCCGACGATAAAACCAACTATAGCCCCAATAAAATGAAACGTCAAAAGAAAGCCCAGCCCCGCGAAAACAAACGGAGCAAGATAAAGCAAAAACAGCTTTTTCTTCTCCCAGAAGACAAAAGAGTCTTCCATATTTTCCGATATGCGCTTAGCCCTTTTATTTTGGAATTCCTTATATTGGACTATCCATCCCGGAAGGAGATTTGTAACGATAAAATTGGTGAGCATATAGACTGCGATGAAAATCAATAACGCGATAGTAATATTCATAGTTTTGTAGTGTCTTGATTATGAAAGTCTAAACCTAAACTCCGTCATTGCGAGGAGCCCTCGCTTGGCATATCTGCGACGAAGCAATCTCGTTTTTAATACGAGATTGCTTCGTCGCCAGTGTAAACGACAGCTCCTCGCAATGACGATATGAAAGTCGTTTTGCCTGCTCCTACTTAACCGTAACCGCCGTAGGCCTGTCCACTCCCGCGACATTCGGCTGGTAAACTTCGCCGCCGCCGATAGTGTCCGCGGCCTCGCGGTATTTACCGCTAAAGGTATTCCTTAAATAATACCCCATAATCAGCAAAGCCGCAACAACTATGCAAATTATTGCCACGTATTCTATTATGGCCTGCGCGCGATTATTCATATTTATCACTCGCGTAGGGACAGCACACTGTGCTGTCCCTACAATTATTGGCGACTAGGCTTTCTCCTGCTGGCGTCATTACGAAGAGCTTATCACCTGCACAAAAGAACCACCTTCGCCAGCGGCGATACTGGGGAAAACCACAATCTCAACTAACTTATTTTGCCCTGAATCATCTTTCTTCTTAAAAAACAGATCATAACTGCCCTTTATCACTTCCTGCATATCTTTGGCGTCTTCAAAAGGAAGCGCGGGTATATCAATTTTTTTCTTGGCTATTCGCTGATAACCTTCCATGGCATCGACAGCGGATGTCTCGTTTTCTAACTGCCAGCCATCTTTAACCATATCTTTTTTATAAAACTTTTTGATTTCATCGACGGAAAGCTTAGTGGCATAAACCAATAATATCTGCCCATTCTGTTCCTTAAACACACACCTTACGCTTTCCGGAGGGCGGAACATATCTTTCCCGGGCACATCTTCTTTAGGCAGAGCAAACAAAGTATCCTTTAAAGACACTTTCATCGCTTCGGGATCAGCCACGCCCGGCGGCTGTGAATACCGGGCAATAACCACTTCCGTATACCCCATTTTTGGGGCTAGCGCAATGCTAAAGACCGAATCTCCCCGCTTAAATCTTATTAAACGCCTGTTTAAGGAAGTTTCTTTACGGTCTATTATTTTTTTAAACCCCTGCTCTTTAAAGAAATTCTCAAAATAACCAGCTACGCCAAAAATAGGCTCTTGGCTTTTATATAGTTCAGTCGTAATAGACAAGCCTCCTAAAGTAAAGCTCTTACTATCCAACAATACGCCAAGAGGCACGACAGGAGCCTTGGCCTCTGTATTCTCTTGCGCATATGATACCGCGCAGGCAAGAAGAAAAAATCCGATTATAAATAGTATAGTTTTTTTAAACATAATGAACTCTCTTTGTAGAGGTCGAATTTATCCAACCCGTTTTGTCGGGCGCGATAAATCGCGCCCCTACAGATGTGCTGACTCGCATTTTCGGGCGCCATAAATGGCGCCCCTACAGGTGTGTTGCGGTATGCCTGTAGGGGTCGCATTTATGCGACCCGTTCGTTATCCCATCCCCGCATATATGTTGCGGCATACCTGTAGGGGTTTGATTTATCAAACCCGTTCGGCGTCTTTCGGGCGCGATAAATCGCGCCCCTACAGAGTGGCTGCGGCCCGCTATACGCTCTGACAATGCGGGCCACGCTTAAAACGTCGATATCAACTTCGTCTCAAAAAGGTGCCTTGTGGTATCAAACAAACTACTGGGATTACCTAATAATTTAGTCAAATCTAAAATATCGCTTGATGGGCTGATCGTTATTAGCGCCCGCTCCGGATAAGCATGGGCAGTTGCAGCTGCCGACACCTTACCGTCTTTGCCATAGCGAAAATTCCACAGTCCTAAATTGCTATTCCTTTTAAAACGAGCAACTTCTACCCTTATCGGGCTATTGGTCGTATTCGCTTGAGTGTCCATCTTTAATCCTGCCGGCAGGACGAATAATGTGACCATAACATAATCTAATTTCCAAGCAATAATAGTTCCAATCCAAGATAACCACCAGGGAAGGTTTTTATCAAAAAAATCCTTTATCGCATTTCTTATGCTCCCTAAAACCATGTCTCCCATAGTATAAATCTCAAGCGGATACATTATAGTTCCGGTAACTTTCACTTCCACATAATTTTGATGCGAATAATACGAATCGCCGCTGTCAAAACTATTGAAGTTAGACAATTGGCCATTTTCAACTTTCTGGCTCCAGCCATAACCTGAAGTCACAATAACCGGAGCAGTAACTCCCGGGTCAATGGCCCCAAATGCCCCCTCATTCCAATACCCTTTTTTATTTTCATTTTCCATAAACCGGCTAAAGCCGCTCTGGGAATAAGTTTTTATTTTGCGCCTAGTGTAATCATCCGCTAAGGCGTCGTCGCCATCAAGGTAAATCTTATATTTTTTCGTAGTCTCTTCCGGAGACAAAGCATTGGGCACTAAACCATAAACTTTTCGCAAAAAATCCTCAAAGCTCGAACGCGGCTCATCCACGCCCGCGTTTTGAAAAGCATATTGAAGCGCGGTTTTCTTGGCACTACTCCAAGCCATCCTGCCATTGCCCAAAGCCATATAATAGGTAGCCATTTGTTTTATAAAACCGGCAATCCATATCAGAATACCCGCGATTGCAGTTATAACTCTGAGTAATAAAAGGATCACTGCCGCCGTTGTCGTTATCCCAAACCCAGCCATATTGTCGCTGGTCATCCCAAATCCTAATAACGCGCCGCTTAAAGAACTCGCTCCTGCCAATGCCCCGGCGTCGGCGGCGTTAGAGACATCCGTCTTAAACACGCCAATCTGGCCTAAGTTCACGGTAATCATTACCATAACAATAACAACTACCAGTACGGCGATTAAAAAAGGGAATATCTGGCCTTTTTCGTAATGTATTTTTTTCGCGGAAAAATTTATAAACATTGCCGCTCTCCTGTTATATTATCACATGAAAACCTGCTGTCATTGCGAGGAGCTTTCGCTGGCACGATGCGACGAAGCAATCACGTTTCTAAAAACGAGATTGCTTCGTCACTGACATACCAAGCAAGGGTTCCTCGCAATGACGATATAATGCTTCGTTGCATTATTTTTTCTTCATAAAGCTCAACCAGGATAAATCGGAATTCTTAAAAATGCAATCGTTTTGCTCTCCCTCCGGCTTATCGCAACAAGCAGGCAAATTCTTAATATATCCTTCTATTGTTGAAATATCATTATTGAGGCCGTCTAAGTCTTTTCTTCTTCTTTCCGCATAAGTGGCCAAACTGCATTTAGGGCAATATAATCGCAGGCAATCATCATAACATGATTTCAATAACGCCTTGTCTTTATCTTTGGGATAAAGATTATTGCAATTATTAAAACAACCGGGCAGCATTGATGAGGAAGCACAGTCTTCGTCACAATTAGCCGCGGGCTGGTA
>CAKKQA010000169.1 GCA_919901925.1 Omnitrophica bacterium GWA2_41_15
CCGCAGGCCTGGCATTTCACACAGCCTTCTTCATGGCGAAGGGCGCCGCCGCAATCAGGACAGACGCCGATAATGTCCAAGGTGGCGTGTTTCTCGATCAGGTGCTCTTCAGCTTTTGTCACCGTTGACGCCACCTGGCTGGGTTTGGTGGAAAGCGTGCCATTGGCAAGGCGCTTCTCAACCACCCGGGCAATCGCGTCCGCGCAGGAAAAGATCCGCACTCCTTTTTCCCACGACGGAGACGGGCACCGGATATTGCGCAGCTGCTCGATTATCGATTTCACTTCGATGCCAGAACGAAAAGCCAAAGAAACCAAACGTCCGATTGCCTCAAGCTGGCTGGCAGCGCAGCCGCCTGCCTTGCCCATCTGCGTAAAAACCTCAAACGGCCTGCCTTCTTCGTCGGCGTTTATCGTAACATAGAGGTTGCCGCAGCCAGTCTGAACTTTAGTCGTTGTCCCCACCACTACTTCAGGCCGAGGGCGGGGAGCGATTTTATCGACGACAATTTCTTTTTTAACCTCTTCCTGCCTTAAGTCAGCATCTTTCTTATCTTGTTTGCGGTCGATATTCAGCACCTGTTCCTCCCTGCTTCGGTCACGATAAATCGTGACGCCTTTACAGCCAAGCTGATACGCCTGCAAATACGCCTGGCGCACATCCTCAATGCTGGCCTCGTGAGGAAAATTAACTGTTTTGGATACCGCGTTATCTGTATACTTTTGAAACGCTGCCTGCATCTTAATATGCCATTGCGGCGCGATATCATGCGCGGTGACAAACACCCCGCGCACGTCTTCCGGCACTTCTTCGATATCGTGGATACTGCCGCTTTCGGCGATTTTCTCCATCAACTCTCGCGTGTAAAAACCTCTTTGTTTCGCCACCTCTTCAAATGCCGGCTCGACTTCGATCAATTTGTCCTGATCCATCACCATTCTGTAATATGAAATAGCGAACAAAGGCTCAATCCCCGACGAGCAAGGCCCGGCGATAATGCTGATTGTCCCGGTCGGAGCGATAGTTGTCAAGGTGGCGTTACGCATCTTAGGCGCGTTGGGCGTATCATAAATGCTGTTTCTAAAAGCCGGGAACGCCCCTTTATATTTAGCCAGCTCCATAGTTTTCCATCTGCTTTCAGACAAAATAAATGACATAACCTTTTCGCCTAAACTTACCGCCTCTTCTGAGTTATAAGGAATCTCCAGCCTACAAAGCAAGCTCGCCCAACCCATCACACCTAACCCTATTTTTCTAGTCTGGCGGGTCATCTTTTCGATTTCCGGAAGCGGAAACCTGTTTACATCGATAACATTATCGAGAAAATGCGCCGCGGTATGCACAAGGCCTTTTAACTTCTGCCAATCAATTTCATATTTTCCGTCTTTCTCGACGGCCATCTGATACAGGTTTATCGAGCCAAGGTTACAAGATTCATACGGCAAAAGTATTTGTTCTCCACAAGGATTTGTCGATTCATATGCCCCAAGCTTCGGTGTCGGGTTAAACTCATTCATCCTGTCGATAAAAATCACCCCCGGCTCGCCGTTTTTGTGCGCCTGTTTTACGATTAAATCAAAAACAAATTTTGTATTAAGCTTCTTTACCGGTTTTTTAGTATGCGGGTCTATAAGGTCATAGTCTTCATTATCGGAAAGTTTCTTCATAAAATCCTCTGTCATGGCGACAGAGATGTTAAAGTTAGTAATATCTTTTTCCGACTCTTTACACTGGATGAACTCGAGTATATCCGGATGGTCCACTCGCAAAATTCCCATGTTAGCTCCACGACGGGTATTGTGGCTGACAAACCCGTTAGCTATATATGTATTATTCTCAGGAACAGACAAATCCAGTGTCCAATCTTTTCCTTTTTCTATTTTCGTAACCCTGTCATAGAACTGTCGATTAGTAAGAAACCAACGAATCACGGGGTCATTTTTAATTTCTTTGTGTTTGGCATATAGCCCTAAAAGCCGGCTGCGGGTAAGATTTCGTTTTGCGCTTACGCCGCCAAGATAATGTTGGATATCGCGATAGAGCCTGCGGTTTGCGCCCAGTTTAGCGCGGTTAGGCCCGCATCCTCTGCCAGGGCCGTTATAAATCCGGCGAAATAATTCTTCTTGATTTGGGATAACATCATTAAATTCCCAGGCGCCCTCAGAAAACTTTTCAATCTCTGAGTTTTTTCTACGGCTGATAAAACCAATCTCGTCTCTAAATCTTTTTATGCCGTCTTGTGTGATAATCCTCATCCTATACAAAGGGTTTTTGCCAAAAGCTCCTTTCCTATTATTATTGACGTTAAAGCCTGAAGGTATACCTAATGACAAAAGAATCTGTTGTAAATTAGATATTAATTTTAAGGAAACACTGCTGAAACATGGATATCCATCTTTGCTTACATAGCCGTCGGCGCTAAATAAACCACTGACAAAACCCTGAGCAAAACTCTTTCCCGCCCGAAACACGATTTCAGGGACATCAGCTTCAACTGCCGATTTTTTTTCAATACCAATCTGCTTTAACCAACTAACTAACGCGGTGGCATTCAAAAAATAGTTTGTGCTTTTATCATTTTTTTTCTTCTGGGGACAAAAAGAAAGCTTAAATAATTTTTGGGTAATTCTATAAATGTACTCTCTAATATCCTTATCTTCGTCATTAATAGTGAAAATTAATCTTCCTGTGCCTCTTCCGTTAACGCTCATTGCTCCATCACCGACGAAAAACCCCACAAACTCTCCAAATTCCCGAGAAGGCTTATCGGGAAAAAGTACATTCTGAGCGTTAAAATGCGGCTTAACCGCTAATTTAGGCAAAGGATAATTACCCTCCTGTATATAGGTATCCTTCTGAAGGGCAAGCCAATCGTTCTTCCTTATATCTTTTATATGCCGCCAAACATAATTTCCGTCATGATCAATAACCCGCAGCCTATGTTCAGGAGTGGCGCTTATAGAGTATCCGTTAGAAGTAACTACTTTTAACACATCTGTTAAGCCATTATTATAAAACTCATCTGAAACTGCCTTGCCTGTATCGGTGGCTACAGTAAACGGCCTGCCGTTGTGAGGATGCCAGCTATTAGGCATAGTATCTTTAGGCCCTAAGCTTTTAATTTTTACCAAACCGAACTCGGTTGAAACTCTTGTATGAGGGACGACACAACCGCCCTGCTTTACAGCCTGCGTTGCCGCGTCATAAACCTTCATAAATGAAACCGGCCCGGAGGCAATCCCGCCCGTCGAGAGGACATTGCTGTTTTTAGGCCTAAGGCGCGAAAAAGAAAATCCAGTGCCCCCGCCTGATTTATGGATCATCGCCGTTGCCTTCAGGCTTTCAAAGATCGACTCCATAGAATCATCGATGGGCAGGACAAAACACGCGGACAACTGCCCAAGCTCTCTTCCGGCGTTCATCAGCGTCGGAGAATTAGGCATAAACTCCAAATTACTCATTACGGAATAAAACTTATTCTCTAACTCTTTTAACTGCCATTCCGGCTGGTTATAATTTTTTTCAGCCGAGGCTATTGCCTTTGCCACCCGGCGGAAAAGGTCGTCCGGAGTTTCAACAACCTTGCCGTTTGTGTCTTTTTTAAGATAACGTTTTTCCAGCACCTTGTTAGCATTTTCTGAAAATTTACCCGGCATATTTCACCTCGAGCTTTTAAAACAGGCAATTTAAGCCCCAAAGCCACAAGAAGAGTTGTAACCTTGAAAGCCTTTTAGCTACGCTGACCCTTATTTTTAAATTCTGAAATTCTTGCGCGAAGTACTCAAGAAAGGTTTTTTGATTGCGGATTATTTATATGATGCCGTTTTGAAACTTTTTTTAAAAACCCCTTCTCGAATCTTTTTCTTTCCCCCTTTCTGCCTAAAGAATAACATTGACAAAACTTTTTGTCAAGAAAAAAAACACAACATATTGGGCCCTTCTTTCAATCTGCCACAATTTGTAGTATGCGTCCGTCGAGATGTTTGATTTCATTCATTAAGCCCTTTTGCTATTCGGCTCACCAACGCGATTATTTCTTCCGCCCTCTCTTGGCTCAATGTGCCCAGCCCGCAGGCGGAAGTAATCAAAGCGCGCCTATCCGGATAAATTATTTTTTTTGCCAGGGCATTCCCCCGCGGTAATTTTTCTTCTTTCAAAGTCGGCACAACACCATAAGCTAAAACTCCGCCTTTATCCAAAAAGCCATCCAGATCTTTCTTATAAATAAGCAAACTATCCAAATAATCATAAGCGTCGAAATTTAAGATGTCTATATCCGCTTTTAATACTAAAGACCAGTCCGTATTCCCGCAGCAATGCACCCCGGCAAAAGCGCCCTCTTTGTGTATCGCGTCCGAGACCTCGTTAATCATCCCGGTTATTTCGTGCGGGCTTAAGGCCACATAACTTGAACCCACAGAAACCAGGTATGGCTCGTCGATAAAAATAATAACCTTTGCGCCTCCGGAAGCGGCCCGCAATTGCCTAACCTGCCAACGCGCTTTCATCGATAATACTTTTACCAAACAATCCCTAAATTCCTGATTGTAAATCACCGCTTGCTTATTTTCATCGCAAACAGAAAGCCCAAAACTTATCGGCCCGATCACATGGCCTTTTACATATAGGTGCTGAGTATCAGGTGTCAGGTGTTTGATAAAGGCGTAAAAACCGGCGGCGTAATCCGGGCTGATAGCAAAAAAATTTATGTCCTCGTCTAAGTAATGCTGATAGGTTGTTTCTAATTCTTTAGCGAAATCTTCGCGCGATGTATCAATATAAATCTTTTTTTCTTTCTCGTCGATAACAACCCCGGGCAGGCCTTCGCTGTACTGCGCGTACATATTTTCTTTAAAATTCAACCGTGGCAGCTGCGGCCAAAAAGGAATGCCGCCTGAGAAATATTTAAACACTAAAGAACAGGCTTCTTCAGGATTAACATGAGGAAGGCTGCCGATACCAGCGGCAAGAAACTTATTAAGATGAAGGCGGTTTTCCAAGGCAGGTATATATAGCGGCTAACCTAAAGGTTAACCGAGATTAAACAAAAAAACTATGAAATCGCTTTGCAAGACTCTCTAACCACTAACTCCGTCGGCAAGACCATTCTTGTAATATCTTTCTTGCCTTTTATCAAACTATTTAATTCCTTAACAGCCTCTTCGCCCATTCTAATCAATGGCTGGCGCACGGTAGTAAGGGCAACATGGCCGTAAAGGCTGGTCGGATTATCGTCAAAACCTATGATAGAAATATCTCCCGGGACCTTTTTGCCTTTTTCCATAATCACTGTGACTGTTTCAAGAGCCATTGAATCCGAAGCCACAAAAATAGCCGTAGGAGGCTCGCTTAAATTCAAAAGCTTTTCGGTGGCAACGCGCGCCTGGCCTCTTGAATAATCGGTCTTTATTATATAATCCGGATTTTCTTTTATCTTAGCTTCCTGGATGCCAAGCTTATAACCTTCAAGCCGCTGATTAGCTGCCTGGCTGATTAAGTCTCCGGTAATGTGGGCGATTTTTTTATGGCCTAAACCAATAAGATATTTAACCGCTTCTTTAGCGCCTTGGACATTATCTATGGAAATACTACTAACCTCTAAATCACTGACATAATTATTTATAACTACGCAGGGTATATTTTCTCTTAAAGCCCATTCAAGCTGGGAACGGTTAGTTATGATGTCCGCGAATATTACGCCCGCGACGGATTTGGCGTTAAAGTTGGAACGGCCGTCGCTTAAATGCAAAAGCAGGTCCATTTTAAAGACATCGCATAACGTGCCTATCCCGCGAATAAGCTCTAAAGCGTAAAAAGAATAAAACAAGCCTTCGTAACGCGGAATAACCAGGCCTATACCGCTGGTTTTACCCTTAGCCAACGCCTGCGCAAATGGTGACGGCGAAAACCTCAACTTGCGTACCGCGTCTTCAACCTTCCTGCGGTTTTCCTCGGTTACCGTCGGCAGCTTATTGATAACACGAGAGACGGTTGTTATGGAAACCCCTGCTAGTTTTGCGACCTCTTCAATGCTATTTTTTGGTTTGGTGCTTTTGGTTCTCATACGCTCTAAATAATCGTCATTGCGAGGAACCCTCGCTTGCATGTAGGTGACGAAGCAATCTCGTTTCTAAAAACGTGATTGCTTCGTCGCCAGTACAAACAAAAGCTCCTCGCAATGACGCGTCTAGCTTATCGCACAATATCCCCAGCCCTGATTGCTTGAGACTTCTGTTTAATATCAGCGGCGCTGACATTTGCCCTTGTCTGGATCACTTCCAATGTGGCGATATCTTCACCGCCGCGCCAAACATGCAAAGACGCGCCTTTTTCTATTCCCTGGTTCTCGCCGATATCCACAATCACAAAATTATTCGACGCGTTTATGTTGATCACCTTACCACTATAAAGCCCTTCCGGCGGCGCGAATGCCTTTTCCTGGCCTTGAGACCGCACCACGATAGGAGAAAGCTCAACATTGGAAGATGCCCCCATCGCGCTCGACAGTGCCTCTTCTTTTTTCTCATACATCGAGGCCACCCTGTCTTCCAAAACTGTTCCCATCTGATTTAGGCGGCCGGATAATTCCGCGCGCCTGTCATCAGCTTCCTTAAGCTTTTTCTCGAGGTTAATCTTAGAGTCCATAAACTGCTTAAGCCTCGTTCTTAAGCTATAGTTCTCTTGCTTGTAATCAGAAAGCTGCGCCTGCAATTTACTCCTGTCCTGCTTCTCTTTATAAAGCTGCATAGACAAATTAGCCAGCGAACTTTCATTATAATCCAGGCGCCTTTGCAGATCTTCTCTTTCCCTATTGAGTTTCTGTAAATCTAATTCTAAACTTATCTTGTCCTTGGCAACTTCGTCTATTTTTATCTGGTTATCGCGCAGTGAACTCTTTAAACTAAGCAGCTGAACTTCCAAGTCCGATTTTTCTCTTAAAACTCCTGCCCAGTATTCGTCCGTCGTTTGAGAGGCAGCGCCTTCATTTTTAGAAACATACTGGACTGGGCCTGAGGCAAGCGCCTCCTGCAGTTTTGCCATAAGGCCGTCTCTTTCAGTAGTCAGAGCCGTAAGTTTTGCCTGCAGTCCGTCGCGATCGGCCGTTGCCTTATCCATCGCCGCCTTCATCGCGTCAGCGTCTTGTTTGACTTTGGTGATTTCGTTTTGTATTTCGGATAGTTTTTTGGTGAGGACGCTATTTTCCTGGCGAAGCATAGTCCTTTGCTTTTCCAGTTCTTTGTAGTCGCGGTCAAGAGAATTATACCTGCCGACATTCACAAACATAACTATCAATAATACCAGAGACAACCCTGCCAACCCGATAGCTATTTGTTTTATTCTCTGCTCTATCATCCCTCCTAAGGCGGACATAATACTTTTTGACCCTTTCGGTTTTTATGTCGTCTATATCTGAGCGAAAATCTGGCGCATCACCAAACTCGCCGCACCCAGCGCAACCGCGTTTTCTCCGAGATCCGAATAAAGTATTCTTACGTTTTTAGACACTTCTTGAAACGCCCATTCGTTGACCATACTCCTGACGCCGTTTAAGAAGACATCCCCTGCCTGTTCAAGGCCTCCTCCGATAAGGACCATCTCGGGGTTCAAAAGGTTTACAAGATGCGCGGCCCTAATACCTAACTGCATGGCAGCCCTGTTTAAAAGCTCAAGAGCAAAAGAGTCATGCTCTCTGGCCGCCTGAAAAATCATCTTTAAATTTATGTCCTCAATCTTTCCGTTGGCAAGCTCTAACAGCCTTTTTGCCGCGCTGTCGGATTCGCCGGAATTTTTTAATTTTAGTATCTTTGAATGCGCCTCTTCAACTATGCCGAAATCAATTTCCCATCGTTTCAAAAAACACGGGGCTCCCGCTGAACAGTTAAATTCCGGTTTATTTTTAGGATTATGTATGGAAACTTCTCCTGCCAGCCCGCTTGAGCCTGTATAAATCTCGCCGTTAAAAATCATTCCACAGCCGACTCCGGAGAACATATAGACAAGGTTTTTAACTTCCGTCTTTAGGCCCATCCACTGTTCGCCGAAACAAGCCGCGGTTGCGTCATTCTCAATCAAAACCGGCAGGCCGAAATCCCTTTCCAACACGTCTTTTAAAGGCACATACACAGAGACATAATCATAAGTATCTTCTACCTTTTCCGGCCAATGCACTGACCCGTCTTTTTTATTAACTAGGCCCGCGATACCGATGCCGATGCCTTTTATCTTTTCCTTCCCCGCGCCGCTCTTTTTAAGTATTGAATGGATAATTTCGGATACACAGCGGACAATTTCTTTTATGCTTGGGGAGTTATGTTCCAGAGAACTGCGGGCAACTATCCGCCCCTTTAAATCCGTCTGGACGCCGACGATATTCATCAGATTCAACCCCACGCCAATAACAGTCCCGGCATCCGGGTTTATATCCAAAAGCATCGGCCTTCTTCCGCCGGCAGAAATGTCAAACTCTTTTTCAAAGATCAAGTTGTGATTAAGAAACTCCTCAATATAGTTTGAGACTGTGACTATATTAAGGCCGACGGCCTGCGATATTTCCGGTTTTGTTATTGGGCCGTATCTTCTTACAGCACCGAGGATTGCTAAATTTCTTTTTTCTCTTTCGCTGCGGATTTCACTGCTAAGATTGGTCAATGGCATAAAGATACCATGCCCCCTTCTCCGTGGCTT
>CAKKQA010000170.1 GCA_919901925.1 Omnitrophica bacterium GWA2_41_15
TTCACTATGCATCTTGTGGCGCACCTTGCCAAAGCCCATGATCCGGTTGCCCAGCTGTTCGCCGCGCGAAGCCATCACCCACCAGAAACCGATCAATAAAATTACCGGCCCCAAAGAATAAAGTATCCCTGCCCAGAATGTGCGTGGCGGTTTAACCTCAAAACGCTTAAGATTCTGGCGCATAAGGTCAAGCAATCCCTGGTCGTTATCCGGGATGTTCACAAAGAACCGGGAACCATCGCTAAACTCTCCTTGAAGCACAGATTCTACTTTAGCTACGGATTGGATTTTTTCCGGGTTATTTTTAAGAAAGCTGTAAAAATCGCTGTAGGATATCTCCCGAGGCAGGCCGGTTAAAGGGGTATTTAGCGAACTTAAAAACATAAGCACAATAAACCCAAACAATAACCAACCAATGGGAAACTTCTTTAATGTGAACATTTTTTTGTTGCGATTGTTTTTACCGTTTGGCATATTTTTACTCCTCTAATTTAAGAGATAAATTATACACTTAACTACCAATAAAATCAAGTATTTGTTGAATTTTATCTGCGGTAGAAAGAAAGGAAATTTTTCTTTTTAATCACTGAGATCTTTCCGGGTAGGTCAACTATGGAATTGCCTGGGCGGTTTGCGATCAAATCCTCTATTTCTTTGATATGCCCGAAGGTGATCCGGCGCGTATCGCCTTTTAAGCGGACAATATTCAAGCGTAAAATCATCCTTTGCATCGCCGGATGTAGTTTTAAAAATTTGCCCAGGTCTATTTTGCGGCCCAAGTTCCGGGCCTTCTCATACGCAGCCCGATTTAAATAATCATAATCGTAGCCTACATTTTCCGCCGTGTTGCTCAGCAGCTCTTTGAGATTAAGGTTATATTCTTTTTCTAACAAGGGGATAAGCTTGTGCCTGATCTTATTCCTCAAATAGATGTCTTCCATATTAGAGGTATCAATGCGCGGCCGGATATTTTTTTTCTTCAGATAACAGTCTATTTCCCGGCGCTTTATCTCAATCAATGGCCGGATAATCTGATATCCGTAAATTTCTTTTTTGGGCAACATCCCGGATAGCCCATGGAGCCCGGTACCTCGGATCAGGCGCATTAAAACTGTTTCGGCCTGGTCGTCAAGATTATGCCCGAGGGCAATCTTTGTGGTTTTTATATCTTTGGCTATCTTGAAAAAAAAGGCCAAGCGGGCATTACGGCTGATTTCTTCGATTGAGCCGCGCCTGGCTATCGCTTTAATATTAATATTAACAGCGTTGACCGGTAGATTAAGCTTATGGGCGAGATTTTCTACAAATAGGCGGTCCTTGCCGGAATCTTTACGCAACATATGGTCTAAATGCGCGATATGCAAGGTTAATTTATACTCTTTTTTAAGGCTATTCAGGATATAAAGAAGGGCCAGGGAATCGGACCCGCCGGAAACTCCGACGACAATCCGGTCATTCTTACAAATAAGCTTGTATTTTGCAATGGTTTTTTTAACCTTTTCCAGCATAGGTACACCTTTATTTATTATTTTTTTAATTATTTTCCTTCACTAGGAGTTATTGCTTGAGTTTGAAGCTGTGACTGTACTTCTGCGTGGATCTTCCGGCGTTCAGACTTGCTTTCAGCGCGCTGCTGCTCGGAATACTCCTTATTTTGGCTCTTCTGTTGTGCAAAATGCTCTTTGATCGCTGCCTTTTTTTGCTCTTGAGTCATAGTAGAATCGTTGGCTATCTTTTCAAAAAAAGCAACGTTTTCGCTATGCTGCTGGCTGCGAAACGAAACATTTTCCTGGTATTGACTTTCGTGAAAGCTAATCAGCTCATTTTTCTGCTCGTCGGAAAGCTTGCTATTCTTGGCTAATTTTTCTTTTAAGAATGCCGTGTTTTCCTGATGCTGCTGTTCATTGAACGATTTGTTTTCGCTGCGCTGAGTTTCGCGATGCTCTTTGACCGTCGTCTTTTTTTCTTCCGCGGCCTTGCCTTTTAAGCTCTCGCGAAAGGCTTTGTTTTCCTGTTTCTGTTGGATCCTATGCTCTTTTCTTTCCGTTTTTTGCTGCTGGTGATGGAATGCTTTAGCTTCATTCTTTTGTGCCCAAGCCAACAAAGGCATAAGCAATATGCCAATGCTTACTACGAGAATTTTTCTTCGCATTAACCTCCCCCTTTTTTTTAATGAGGCCACAATTTACGGAACAAAAGCGAACGTAAATTGTCCGGCCGAAATTGAGCACCTTAAGTTTTGATTTAGCGAAATACTTGCTTGCTCGAAGCAAGCAAGTATAATCCCGTCAGCT
>CAKKQA010000171.1 GCA_919901925.1 Omnitrophica bacterium GWA2_41_15
CCGAATAGAATAATACTTAATGGCCGCGGCGGCTTAATTTCTCTTAATATAATCCGGGCAATACGGACAAAAATACCTTCCTCTTTCTCAAATGCCGGACGAATAATTTCTTTAACCAAGAAATTGTCTTCGTTAAGCCAATAAACCAAGGAACTGCCTACGGAACGCATGCTTACCACACCATGCTTAGTCAAATCCTTTAAGGCTGTGTGGGCTTTTACATGCGATAAGCCGACATTCTTGGCAATCTCCCTGCCGTTTAGCTGTGCCTGGCTTTTAACCAGGAACCGCAGTATTTTTATCTTTGATGACTGGCCAAAAATACCTTCCAGCGGCCTATTCAATAACAATGCTGCCTCCTTTTAAGCGGAAACTATAATTAACAACTGGTAACTATTATTACCATAAATATATGCCTTGTCAATATTTTTTGTGATTGTTGTGATTCACTACTGTCCAAATTAAACTTGTCATTGCGAGGAACCCTTGCTTGACATATCTGTGACGAAGCAATCTCGTCTTTAAATACGGGATTGCTTCGTCGCACCGTGTCAACGATAGCTCCTCGCAATGACAGCAGAAATCAAATCTCTAATAACTTTCTCGTCGCTATTTTGCATCTAATTTGGACACGAATGATATCCGAAGAAAATCAAATGAAGTCATTTAGGCAGCCTGGTTTTCCTTTTCGCGTTTGTAGTGATATCGATACCGAATATTTCCGACAAATCGCTATCTTTAATAATCCTGGATTTCGCGGGCCGCGATGCCGGCGTTTTTAGGCCTGCTTTATTGATTAATTCAATATGATCGACTTTTCTAAGCTTAAACAGGAGCTCCGGCTCATTATCCAAACGATTGCCTACGCCATAAAGAACGGCCGCTACATGTTTGCACATATTTGCCCAGTCAGGACATGAGCAGTCAAGCTTAATTTCCTTGGGACTCGGGAAGAGGCCATTTTTTCTATCTGCGATAATCTTCATTACCCCCGAAGAGAACCTGCCCTGCAAGAGCTCAATGGTAGAATCAATCTGCCCGGAGCAATTCTCTCGAATGAACGCCCATTTATTTGGAGCAAGCGTTTTAATGTCAATTTTGACCTTATACAGCGAAGAGCCTTGGACAAAGGCTTCGATCCTGCCTTGATCAATATTCAAATGAACTACAAATCCGTTGCGTAAATACGCACGGCCTCTGGGAAGACGATTTTCATAATCTCTAATTGATTCCAGGTGATCACACCAGGCTTTTCCCCAAAATGTTTTAGCAAGAGTCCTTCCCTCAATTGTTACCGGGAAGATTTTTCTGCCCTTTTTCGTCATTCTGGCTATAGCTTTCTGTGCCTTTGCCTGCCGTTCGCTCACAGGAACATATCTTGGCCATCCCCATCCACCGTACATTTGATTTCCCCTTATAGATTAACCCTCGCTTACCGCGGAATTGATATCAAGTGACACGATTTTCAACAACTCTTCATTAGATAATTCCGTCAAAACCGCGCCATCAGCCCCTTCCAGAATTTCTTTTGACATGCTTTGCTTGGATTCAATAAGCGCGTCAATCTTTTCTTCTAGAGTGCCTTTACAAATAAATTTATGCACTAAAACGTTATGCCTTTGCCCAATACGAAAAGCGCGATCAGTCGCCTGGTTTTCAACCGCGGGATTCCACCAGCGGTCAAAATGGATCACATGGGAAGCCGCCGTCAAATTAAGGCCTGTTCCGCCGGCTTTAAGCGATAAAATAAAATATGGCGGGCCGTCGTCTTTTTGAAAAGCATCCACCATTTCGGGCCTTTTTTTAACCGGCGTTTCGCCATGAAGAACAAGCCCCTGTTTGCTAAAAATGGGCCGCAAAAAATCTGCCAAAGGCCCGGTCATTTCTTTAAACTGCGTGAAGACCAAGACCTTTTCCTGCTTTTCTGATATAATTTCACAGATTTCTTTAAGACGCAGGAACTTACCGCTGTCAACACCTGAAAAGTTGCCGTCTTTGATAAATTGCGCGGGATGGTTGCAAATTTGTTTAAAACGCATCAAATAAGATAAAATAATTCCCCTGCGCCGTATCCCATCAGCTTCTCGAATTTCTCTGCTCAATGAATCAACTGATTTTTGATAAAGAACGGCTTGTCCTTTGGTAAGCGCGCAATAGGTCTTTACTTCTGTTTTGTCCGGCAGGTCGCTTATGACATTCTTGTCGGTTTTTAGACGCCTTAAAATATAGGGCCGCAGCAGATTTCTTAAACCCGCGTAAGGGCTTTCGCCGGCTTTCGATTTGCGTTTAATAAAACCGTCAAAATCTTTAGCTGAACCCAGCAGTCCCGGAGAAATAAAATCAAACAACGACCATAAATCCGACAAATGATTCTCAATCGGCGTGCCTGTCAGAATAATTTTGTTTTTGGCTTTAAGAGCTTTGACCGCCTTCGTTTGTTTGGCCGATGGATTCTTGATTGCCTGGGCTTCATCTAATATAATAATGCCCCAATCTTTTTCAGGCAGCCAGGACAGCCTTGCCACAGACCCGTAGGTTGTTATCACTACATCAATATCATCATGAGCGGGTCCAGTGATCCCATTGCCGCTGGGGTGGGCAATCCAATACTTAAGCGAGGGGGCAAACCGGTCTATTTCCGACTTCCAATTTCCAATAAGAGATGCCGGAATAATTAATAACGCGCGGGCGTCTCTTAATCCAGACTGTTGATTAAGCAAAAGAAGAGAAAGCACCTGAATCGTTTTTCCAAGTCCCATATCGTCCGCCAGCACCGCCCCCAAGCGCATCTGATGAAGCATATTAAGCCAGCTTACTCCTTGAGCTTGATACGGACGAAGTTCCGCCTTTAATTTCGTCTTAAGCACTCGTTCAATTCTTTGGTTTATCTGCGGCGCCCGCATACATTCCAAGGTCTCTTTGAGCCATTTACCGGAAATCACACGGGTATAAGACTGGACATCCTGGGCCTCCCCGCTCGGAACCGCCCCATCAACCCCTGCAAGCCAGCGCATTCCTTCCGCGAACGTAATGCCGCCATCTTTAACCGACTTGGTTACCATCTTCCATTTTGATAAAATATCGCTGAGTTTGTCCTGGTCGACTTCCACCCATTGGCCTTTAAAGAAAATTAAATTTTCACTGCGTTTAAGTAACTCCTGAATTTCTTGCTCATTTAACTGCTGATCTCCAATAACCACGGACACTCTAAAATCTATAAGCTCGTTAAATCCCATTTTACCGGCTTGTTTTTCTCCGATACAGACTTCAACCCTGGGACGGTTGGACTGTTTGGGCTTCCACCAATTAGGGACTTTGACAAAAATACCGGATTTTGTGAATATGGGAATGTCTTTTAAGAACCTGTGAGTTTCGCCAGGGGTCAATGCGAGCGGATAATAAATATCACCTGAATCAATAATTTCTTTTAAATACGCGCTTTCGCAGGAAGCCTTATGAATTGGAGACAAAAGTCGTAATAGAACGGCCTTGTTTTTTACGCCTGCGTATTCTTCAAGCGCTTGACTCAAAGGCAGGTGCTGCGACCTGCCCTCTTTTGTTATTTGATGGGCATAGGTCGCAAGAAAGGCGAATGGGGTATCTTGGGATTTTTTATTTTCCGCGAGGTGAAAACAAATCCGGCCAAGCAGGCTCCAGTTTGAATGCCTGGATGCAAAAAAATCAGCTATATTTTTCCCTGACGCGTTGATTTCTTCATGCAATGCTGTTTCGATATCACGCCATAAACCTTGAAAAGCCTCCTTATCGCAATACTCCGCCCCTTTCATTGGCGGCACCGTCAGGACAAATCGATCCAATTCTTCAACAGGAATCTCAATGGCAATCGGATTTTTGGAAAGATCACGCCGCTCGAGATCCGGGGTTGCCGCGAACAAAGAGATATACACCCGCGCAAAATCTTTCCAAAAAGCAAATGCCGATTCCTCTGTGAAAGCGTTTCCGGCAATATCTAAAAAAAGCAGGCCATGGCCGGGACCTTCAGAAAACGCGCTCGATAGATCCCTGTACTTTTCTAAATCATTCCCTGCGACATAAAGCCGCTTATGCGGTGAACAATAAATCTCTGGCATAGTCTCTTATATTAGTGATGCGTCATTTTTGGCTCCGCTGATAAAAATTTTATATTTTTTCATCGTATATTTTTGCTGGCACCATTTTTGATTATAAGCTAACGGCGTGGAAAGTCAAGCGCGACGAAGAAATACTCTAAAAGTTTTTATTTGATTTTGATATAGTACTGCCCTAAAAACAAAAAAGCCAGAATAGACCCTTTTTCTGTCTAATCCGGCTTACAACTCCGTGGCAATCCTGATTACCTCCATAATCAGAATCACCGGATTTTAAACAAAATTCATAACAATGAATTATTTATATGTATCTTCCCCTCTTTTTCTTAGAACAAATACCCAAACTGTCTTCGTTGCCTCATCCACATCATACAAAACACGATAATCGCCGATTCGCAGGCGGTATTGCGCAGTGTATTGCGTTAACTTTAGCGGCGGATTAAGCCTTTTAAAAATATTCTTGCCCAGCGGGTAAGGATTTTCCGCAAGGCTGGCGGTGGCATCCATAATTGCATCTTGAATTTTCCGAGGAAGCTTTATTAGCACTTTATGGAATTTGTCTTCAAGGGAACGTGTCGGAAACAAAAGACGGTATTTCATTTATACGCGCTTTCTGGCCTTAGAGAATAAACGCAGTACTGATATGCCTTTTCTTTTCGCTTTGATTGCCTCTCGGCCTTCTGCCACGGCTTTTAACGCTTCTAAATCCGTAGCTTCATCAATTAGGTCGACCATTTCAATAGCTTCCGCGTAAGGAATAACCACTTCAATAGGAACCCCCCGGTCAGTAATAATAAGAGGGTTGCCTATTTTTAAGAATTTAGATAAGCTGGCCTTAAATTGCCTTACGCCTATATGCGGCGCCTTTAATAGAATTGCTGCGAGAGTCATTTTCTCCTCCTTATGTAGCCTCATCTGTGTCTACATAAAATATACCATAAAATAAATGGCTGTCAAGAAAGTTTTCTGCGGTAATGCTTATAGAACTCTATTATCACAGGAAGGACAGAGAGAAAAATTATCAGCAGGATCACCAATGAAAAATGGTGCTGAACTATTGGGATATTCCCAAAATAAAACCCCCCAAGGGTAAAAAGAGCCACCCAGAGAATACCCCCGGTTACGTTATATAGGAAGAAACGCCAGTAACTCATCCTTCCTACGCCTGCCACAAACGGGGCAAAGGTGCGCACTATCGGGACAAACCTGGCAAGGATTATAGTCTTGCCTCCGTATTTCTCATAAAACCTGTGGGTGCGGTCCAGGTATTCTTTTTTAAAGATCCGTGAATTGTTATTCTGAAACACCTTGTCGCCGATAATCTTTCCTACCGCGTAATTAACGCTGTCTCCGATTACCGCCGCGAATATAAGGGCCAAAATAAGCCAGAAAAGATTGAAGGAACCCACCGCGGCAAATGTCCCGGCGGCAAAAAGCAAAGAATCTCCGGGGAGAAAAGGCATTACCACCAGGCCGGTTTCGGTAAAAATAACCGCGAAAAGCAGGAAATAAGACCATACCCCAAAATCCTGAATGACTAAACCGAGGTATTTATCTACGTGAAGCAGGATTTCTATTAAATGGCTAATAAGTTCCATTTTTTAAATTGAGAGTGTTGAAAAACCATAAGTTCGTCATTGCGAGGAACCCGCGTCAGCTTCAGGTGACGAAGCAATCTCGTTTTAAAAAACGGGATTGCTTCGTCACCAATGCAAACGACAGCTCCTCGCAATGACGGTTTTGTAACGATCCCAAATTAAGAATTCAAAGGCGCTACAGGATATGCTGAAATGAGCGTAACGCGGTTATGAAAAATATGGATAAAGCCTTTACCCTTACAGGCAAACATTTTAGTCTTACCCTGTGCTTCCCTTAAAGTAATTTTTCCCTCGGCTAAGTCCGACGCCAAAGGCGCGTGATCCGCCAATACCCCCAGATAACCCATCGCGGCAGGGGCAACCAGAGATTCAACATCTCCTTCGTAAACGGTTGCTTCAGGGCTGACTATCTCCAAAAAAAATAATTTAGCCATAATTAAGCTTTATCCTCGCGTCATTGCGAGGAACCCTCGCTTGGCATATCCGTGACGAAGCAATCTCGTTTTAAAAACGGGATTGCTTCGTCGCCAGCACAGACGACAGCTCCTCGCAATGACGGTGGTTTTAATTTTCGTTTTTCAACTTATCCGCTCTTTCAATCACTTCTTCTATAGTCCCTGCCATAAAAAATGCCTGTTCGGGAAGATCGTCGAGCTTTCCTTCAAGTATCATCTTAAAACCTTTAATCGTGTCCGCGAGCTTTACGTATTTTCCTTTAATGCCGGTAAAAGTCTCGGCGACAAAAAACGGTTGGGAGAAAAACTTCTGTATCTTCCTTGACCGGTAAACCACTAATTTATCTTCGTCGGATAATTCGTCTATGCCAAGGATGGAAATAATATCCCTTAAATCTTTATAGCGCTGTAAAATCCTCTGCACGCTTATCGCGATATTGTAATGCTCCTCTCCTATAATCCTTGGATCGAGCATACGCGATGTGGAGTCCAGCGGGTCAACTGCCGGATAAATCCCCAGTTCAGCTATCTGGCGGGAAAGGACAATCTTGGCATCGAGGTGCGAAAAGGTAACTACAATCGCCGGGTCAGTAAGGTCATCCGCCGGCACATAGATCGCCTGCACCGAAGTAATCGCGCCGTTACGGGTAGAAGCAATCCTTTCCTGCAGTTGCGCCACTTCGGTGGCTAAATTAGGCTGATAACCCACAGCTGACGGCATACGCCCAAGAAGGGTAGAAACCTCAGAGCCTGCCTGAATATACCTATATATGTTGTCGATAAACAACAGCACGTCTTTTCTTTCCTTATCGCGGAAATATTCGGCAATAGACAACGCGGCTAACCCCACGCGCAAGCGGGCGCCGGGCGGCTCATTCATCTGCCCGAATACAAGCGCGGTTTTGTTAATTACTCCCGAGGCGTTTAATTCCCGCCACAGTTCATTCCCTTCCCTGGTCCTCTCTCCTATGCCGGCAAATACCGAAACCCCTTTTAATTCCTGGGCGATGTTGCGGATCAGCTCCATAACAATAACCGTCTTGCCTACTCCCGCCCCTCCGAACAAGCCGATCTTACTGCCGCGGGGAAAAGGAGCAAGCAGGTCAATAACCTTCAATCCTGTTTCCAGAATAGAAGATACAGGAAGCTGTTCCTGAAAATTAGGCGAATCCCTGTGAATAGGCGAACGTTCATGAGGATGCGCGAGCGGGCCTTTTTCATCAATCGTCTCGCCGAGTACATTAAAAATCCTGCCCAATGTCTGCGGGCCGACCGGGACCGTAACCGGAGACTCCAAATCTTTAGCCTTCATTCCTCTGGCTAAACCATCGGTTGAGGAAAGGGCAATACAGCGGACAGTATTGTTGCCGATGATCTGGGCTACTTCCAAAGTCAAATTTATATCGGGCGCCTCTTCGATTTTTAAGGCGTTTAATAACTGCGGGACTTCCCCTTCGGGAAAACGTATATCCACGCTTGGGCCGATTACCTGAATCACTTCTCCGTATGCCATCTCTCAACTCCTATGGAAAAACTACTAACATGATGTTTGTTAGCCTGTTGGCCAGTTTACCAGTTAGCCAGTTAAAAAGAAAAACATTTTTTAATTAACCGGCCAACTGGCAAACCGGCTAACTAACAACTATTTTCTACCCCCTCAACGCTTCGGCAGTCGAGATGACCTCCATAATTTCTCTGGTAATAATCTCCTGCCGCATTTTATTCCTGGTTAAAATCAATCCTTCCAATAATTCCCGCGCGTTCCTTGTCGCTTCTCCCATCGCGATCATCCGCGAGGCATGTTCACTGCTAAAAGCATCCAGCAAAACAATCCTGATCTTACTGCTGAAGTATGCCGGGATAAGTTCGTTCAAAAGCGCGTCCCTTCGCGGCTCAAAGATAAAATCCTTCTCACTGCTTTGAGAAAATTCTATATTTAATACTTTCTCAATAAATGGTTTATGCCGGGAGGCGCTCTCAAAATGCGTATAGGCAACGTCCACCTCATCAGCTGCTCCACTTGTAAACTTTTCCCTTAGCAACAAATCCACATCGCTCAACAAGCCTTCTGAAAATCTGCCGCGCAGTTCCAGAAAAGAATGCGCGATTTTAAAGCCTGCCCTCGAGAAATACCTGTATGCCTTTCTTCCCACGGTGATTAATTCCAGATGGGCAAAATTATTCCTTTTAAGGAATCCTTCCGCTAATTTCAAAATGTTGTGGTTATACGCCGCGCATAAGCCCGTGTCCGAGGCCACAACGCATAAAAGCGCCTTTTCACTTTTAGCGGGAGGACGTAAAAGCGGATGAAGGTAACCATCGGCCTGCGGCAAAACATCTCTTAATAATGCCTCTAGTTTGAAGAAATATTTCAGTGCCGCAAATTGTTTGTTTTCAACAGCGTTAAATTTCGCGGATGAAACCATCTCCATCGCCCGGGTAAGCTTGCGGGTATTTTCTATACTGCGTATCCTTGATTTTACCTGCCGTATTGTCTGAATCATATCGCTTGTGATTAACCGTCATTGCGAGGAACCCTCGCTTGGCATACCTGTGACGAAGCAATCTCGCTTTTAAAAACGAGATTGCTTCGTCGCCTGAAGCCTACAAAGGCTCCTCGCAATGACTAAAAATCCGAAATTATACTACCTTAAACTCGCTCTTAAATGCCAGTATTGCTTTATCTAATTTCTGCATTAAATCCTCGTCCAACTCTTTTTTGCTTTCGATATCCAGCGCTATCTCGGGATAATGGACATCCATATATTTAAAAAATTGGTTTTCAAAGCTTCTTATCGCGCTAACCGGCAGGCCATCCAAGAAACCTTTAGTGCCGCAATATATTATCATTACCTGCCTGGCAAAAGGCATTGTATCGTATTGCTGTTGTTTTAAGATCTCCGACATCCGCTGGCCGCGGTTTAACTGGGCCTGGGCGGATTTATCTATCTCGGAACCAAACTGAGTAAAAGCCACCAATTCGCGGTATTGGGCAAGGTCCAGGCGGAGTTTTCCGGCTACCTGGCGCATGGCCTTACATTGCGCCTTGCCTCCCACGCGCGAAACAGACAGTCCTACGTTTATTGCCGGCCGCACGCCGGAATAAAACAGGTCGCTCTCCAAATAAATCTGCCCGTCTGTAATAGAAATGATGTTTGTCGGAATATAGCTGGTTATATCCCCTCCCTGCGTCTCCACTATCGGAATCGCGGTCAAAGAACCGCCTCCATGCTGGTCATTTAATTTTGCCGCCCTTTCTAATAAACGCGAATGCAGGTAAAATATGTCTCCGGGATATGCCTCCCTCCCCGGGGGCCGGCGCAAAAGAAGAGACAACTGCCGATAGGCCTGGGCATGCTTTGAAAGGTCATCATAAATCACTAACGCGTGCTTGCCGGAATACATAAACTCTTCGCCAATGGCGCAGCCGGCGTAAGGGGCAAGATATTGCAAAGACGCTGAAGCACGGGAAGAAGCGCTGACAATGGTCGTATATTCCATTGCCCCATATTTCTCCAACACCTGCGAAACCGAAACCACGTTAGAAAGTTTCTGGCCTATAGCGACATATATACAATAAACCCCTTTGCCTTTTTGATTGATTATAGTATCAAGCACAATCGCGGTTTTTCCGGTCTGCCTGTCTCCGATTATCAGCTCTCTCTGGCCTCTGCCTATCGGGATCATCGAATCAATCGCTTTTAGCCCTGTTTCAAGCGGCTCGAAAACCGGCTGCCTGGCGACGACGTTAGGCGCCGGTGCCTCAAGCGGGCGGTATTTATCCGCCTCTATAGAACCTTTTCCATCAATAGGGCTGCCTAAAGCATTAACCACCCTGCCGATAAGCCCGCTACCCACCGGCACGCGGATAATCTTGCCGGTCCTTTTAACAGTATCGCCTTCCTTAATATTTCTATCAGGATTATCCGGGCCGAATATTACCGCGCCCACCGTGTCTTCCTCGAGGTTCAAAACCATACCCATAACATTATTAGGGAACTCTATAAGCTCGCCTAACATGACGTCATCCAACCCATAAATACGGGCAATGGCATCGCCCACCTGAATTACACTGCCGACGGATTCCTTGCGCAGGCGCACTTGATACTTAGCCAATTCTTTTTTGATTATCGATGTGATTTCTTCCGGCCTTATCTCTTCCATTTTTTTAATTCACTTTCGCTGTCTGCAATCTTTCCCTAAGCTCCTGAAGCCGTTTCCTGACAGAGCCATCGATGATAGTATTGCCGACCCTCACCTGGATGCCGCCAAGTAAGCTTGCGTCCAGGTTTACGTAAAGGTTAAGTTTCTTTCCGAACTTTGTTTCTAATTTATTTTTTATCGACTGTATAACTTCTGTATCTAAAGGATATGAAGTGCGCAATATAGCGTCAAGCGCCTCCCCGTGAGCGTAAGTAATCCTGACATAATCAGAGATAAGAACGATAATATTAAACCTCCGCTTTTCCAAAAGCAGTCTTAAGAAATCGCGCATTTCCGCGGAGAAATTACCGTCAAGGGTCTTATCGATAAACACGCTCTTCTCGGAATAAGTGACTTCCATGCTTTCCAGGAAGCTCTTAAACTCCGGGTTTTCACGGATTATATTTTTTAGCGCCTTGAATTCCCGCACTATTGCCTTTAAACCAACCGTATCTCGCGCGGAAGCGATAAAGCCTTCCGCGTATCTTTTAGCTAAAATTTGTTCTTTCATTTTACCTGATCGACCTTTTCCAGGAATTCTTCTACAATTTCCCTATCTTTTTCTTCGGTCAATTTCTGTTCAATAACTTCTTCCGCGGCACGCAATGAAATATCTATTATTTTTTCCTTAAGCTCTTCCCTTGCTTTATTCAACTCATATCTGATATTTTTTTTAGCGTCATCAATTATGCTTTGAGCGTCAGCGCGCGCCTGGCCCTTTATTTCGGATGCTTGAGCCTGGGCGCTTGCAAGCGCCTGGCCAATCTTTTCTTTAGCTATCTCTTCTATCGAGCTAATGCTTTTTTCATATTCGCTCTTTAAAGCGGCAACTCCCGCCTTGGAATCCTCAATATTCTTAAATTCAGCGGATATCCTTTCCCTACGCTGATCAAGAATCCGCAAAACACGCTTCCAGGCAAAAGCCTTTAAAATAATGAACAACAAAAGGAAGCTTGCAATCTGCGCTATTATCTCATTTGTGCTTAAAAGCTTTAGAAGTTCCATAATACGATGACTCCGCTATAATCGTCATTGCGAGGAACCCTCGCTTGGCATACCTGTGACGAAGCAATCTCGTTTTTAAGTACGGGATTGCTTCGTTGCCTCATCACAATAACAGCTCCTCGCAATGACTCATTCTTCCCGACTATTAAAACTTGCCCATCATGACAAACGCGAAGACAAGGGCGTAAATCGTCAAAGCCTCGATAAAAGCGCATCCGGTGGCCATATTGATTAATATTTTAGTCGCTGCCTCTGGCTGCCTTCCGGTTGCCTCCATTGCCGAAGAAACCACCTTACCCAACGCCAGCGCCGAGCCAATAGCGACTATACCCAAGCCCATTGGTAATGCTATTGATAAAGCTACTCTGTAATCCATCTTGTCCCCTCCTCGTATAATAATGTTAAACTTCTTCTGTTACTACTAGTCCTCGTGTGTTAGAACTAACGCGAAATATATTGTACTCAACAAACTAAATACCAACGCCTGCACCAGCGCGCCCACAATAACCAAAAGCATGCTGAAAACCAGAAGCGGCACGCCTTTTATGCCAAAACCGGCCACAACAGCCAAAAGCATATCTTCGCCCCAAATATTACTGCGCAAACGAAGAGATAAGCTAATCGGCCTGACTAATTCAGAAACAATATGCAGAAAGAACATCATCAAAGGTATAAACACAGAAAAGGCAAGTATACCCCTGGGTTTACCCATCATATGGTCTAAATAACCTAAAAAGCCTAACTCTTTAAAAGCGGAATATTGAACATAGCAAAACACGCAAAGGGCCAAGCCAAAAGTCACCGACCAGCTGGAAGTCGCTGACTTCATAAAAGGCACAAGGCCGAAAAGATTCATAAAAAGGATATATATAAACAGTGTTCCGATAAAAGGCGTGTATTGCCTTCCCTTTTTGCCTAAAATACCGCAGACAAAATCGTCGGCGCCGGCGACAAAAGCCTCGGCGCAATTTTGCGCTCTTACGGGGATTAATTTTAGTTTCCGGCAGCTAAAATACGCGGCCAAAGATAAAATCATAACCGCAAGGAGAGAAAATAGCGGATTTTCCCAGGCTTTAAGAAAATCCGTAAATGGCAGGCCGGGAAATTTATCAGCCAAAAGCGTTACTAGATTCGGCAACTCCGGAGAACCGCTATGCGCTTGAACGACATGAATAGCTTCCATTAATCCTTCTTTTCTATTTTTACAACCAGCCTTAATATCTTTATTGTCTCGAACACCGCGGCGGCTAAACCGATCATCATAAAAACAAAAACCGCGTATCCGCGTCCACCAAATTTAGATTCAAAGAAACTGCCCAAAAAATATCCGCTTACGGGGCCCGCAACTAATACAAACGGAATAAACGAAATAAGCCCAGCGACCTTAACACGCTTATAAAAGTCACTCCGATCCTTCACGCTCTACTCATATCTGTGCTAATCTGTGTCTATGCCGCCTAACACAGATATCTGTGCCTATCTGTGTTTTATAAAAGAAAACGGCGCCTTTCACCCCGCGCAACATGGATAAAGAACGCCTCAACGTTATCATTATTCTTGCTTATTATATCACTGAATCAATGCCTGTCAAGGATTTGGCGGCGTTGGCGTGGGCGGAGGCGGCTGTTTAATTTCTTGCTTTTGCAAAAGCTCTAAGTATTCTTTACCTTCCGCCAATGGATTCAAAGCGTGATCGATCTTAAGCGTATCCTTTTTTTCTTTAAGGTCAATAAGCTCTTTACTTCCTGGAGGAGATATAACTTCGACTTTAGGCGAAAAGATATCATCTTCATTTTCCTCTTTTACCACAGCAATTCTTTTATCGCTCAAGGCAACTATGGCGCCGATAGGCCAGACACCGATTATCTTAAAAAACTTATCCAGCGCGGCAGGCTCAAAAGCCGTGCCTTTATCTTTCATCATAATATTATAGACCATATCCGGTGGATAATCCCTTTTGTAAGTCCTTCTTCCGCAAAGGGCGTCATAAACATCGCATACTGATACAATCAACGAAGCAATATGCGGCTTTTGGATAAAGGCAAGTTTTGGATAGCCCTTACAATCATACCTTAAGTGGTGTTCGAAAGCAACCACCACCGGTAAAATCCCCATACTATCGGTATATTTAAGGAGGATCTGCGCGCCCAAAACCGTGTGGCTGCGTATCGAAGTAAATTCCTCGTCGGTCAAAACGCCCGCCTTGGCTAAAATCTTACGGGAGATATAAAGCTTGCCTATATCATGGTAAAGGCCGGCTATACCTATATCCATAACATCGTCTTTACTAAAGCCCATTTTATAGGCTAGATACATTGAGAGGATAGAAACATTCAAGATATGCACAAAAGTGCTGATATCCAGCCTTTTAAGCGTCGTCAGTTTCAGGAATTCCTGTTGTGCATTAAGCAGGTTTTCCATTACATTAATAACCGAAAACCTAAGGCCCATATAATCGACTATTTTGTTGTCAAGTGCATTATCGATAAACTGGGAAATTTCATCCAAAGAACCTTCATATTGCCTCAAAAATTTTAAAGTATCTGAAAGCTCATCCTTTCCGACAGCCCCGGAAACTTTTATTTTTCCTACCGAAATATTTTTTATGCCCCTTACCACGAGAGATTCTTGAGCATCTTTTTTGGCCGTCTCCGTAGTCACTAAATAGCTGATAAAAGCCTCGAACTCTTCTTCTCGCAGGCCCTGATAAAAAGTAATAGTTTCTATTGCCTTCTGCTTTAAGAACCCTATGCCCTGTTTTACATTTTTACTTAAATCAAAAAATATCTCGTTTTCAAAAGCAAGCTCATCTCCCATTACCCCGATTATCAGCTTATTCTTCTCTTCAAAAAGCGCGCATAAATCCACATAAGCCTTACTTTGCGCCTCTTTTACTTTCGGGTGTTTTTCAGGATAAACCCTGGCCAAAAGCAGGGCTATCATTAAATCGCTTAAGAATTTTTCGATTGCTTCAATCATTCCACTTTCGCAGGATTACTTGCGCCTTTTGCCGCACGTTTTTATGCCAGAAGAATTTCCTGCGGCTTAAAATTTCTAAATCACTCCTTGCCTCTTTTAATTCAACCTCTTCAACAAGCGCCATGTTTCTTAAGATAATATAATTATTTATGCCGAAAGGGCTGGGCTTCAAAAGCGCGATATCTATTAATTTGCGCATTTTTTCCGCGTCCCTTCTTAAAATATTCAAGGCATAGATCTTAAACGCGCGCGTGCCTGAAGTAGCCACGGAAATCAAAAACCTCTCGTCATAAACGGACATTTCAGGCATTGCTTTTAATACTTCCTGCTTGGTAAGGTTATTCGAAAAGCCATATATGTAGATAAGGGCATCCAGCGCGATCTTGGAATCCAATGCCTTTAGACAGCCAATAAAAACTTCCAAAAACGCCAGGTCATTTCTCTTACTGCGCAGGTTTTCATAAAAAAGCGCGGTATCCTTTGGAAAAAACTTAAAAAATAGTTTTAAAACACCCGCGGCAACCTTCTTTCCGCCGAAAATCTTCTTAATATAATCGTTCAAAGTAAACGTCGTTGAGTTTATGGCCTCCCAAAAAAATTCACTGCCTGTGGCATCCTGATCTTCTAAAATCAACCTTTCAACATAATCGGAAATTTTCTTCAATAATTCATCAAACAGATGTTCAAAATCACTATTCGATTTTTTCTTATCCCCTACTGTTTGCCAAAGGCATTTTAAATATTCAATATCTTTACCGTTTGTGATATTATCCCACTGGGCGGTAATTTTCTCGATTATGCCGGTTACGCGTTCTTTATCTCTTGAAACAACCAATAGATTAAGAAGAATAAACCGGTAGTTTCTGCTTAAAAGGGCCCTATCCAACGCAACGCCTTCAGAAGGAGAGATATCTTGAATCAGAAAAGATAGGGTATTGTGGTAGATTTTCGAGATATATGGATTATCAGGGTTATCGGGAATAGAAAACAGCTCTTTGATTTTCCTTATTACATGCGCGTTACCTCTAAGAGATGCTTCTTTCTTGACCTTTTCAGCCAAATTTTCCGCTATCTCCTGGTGTTTTTCCTGGTTTATAAGCTTAAAGAATAATTTAAAACTTAACGGGTCGAAATTGTCATCCGTTAATATTTCCTGCCACATATTATCCGCGAAATTATCCTCTTTCAAAGCCTTCAACAGCGCGTTCGCGTTGCTTATCTTCTCGGCATCCGACGACCTTGCATCCTGCATTATCGCTTTCAAAGTCTCACGCATGCATTTCTGAAACTTTCCGCTATCATTATCTTTAATATAAATCAAAAATTTCAGGACTTTTTCTTTTAAATCCTGATCTCCTAAAAGTTCTTTTATATTGAATTCCTTTAAGAATTTGTCGAAATGGTCGGAAAACTCTTTGATCTTCTCGGCGTCCTTGCTTTCTATCGATTCGTAAAGAAGGTATGTCCAAAGGTCTTTTTCTTCCTCTCCCGCTCCGCTTAAAATGAATGAATAATCCAACTCATCCAGATGTATATTGGTTACGCCTTCATTTTTCAGGATTTTGATCAATCCGCCCTGTTTAAAAATGTCCTTTACGGGCATAGAAGCCTTGGTCAGAAAAGCCGCCAGCTCATCATTGGTGGCTTCGGGCTTTATCTCTATGGCTTTGATTTTTCGGCGGTGGAACAACTCGGCGAGATCCATATACAGCTTTATCTTTTCCCAGAATTTTCCGTCAATAAGCAGTGAATTAGGGGTTATTCCTATTTTAGGCGAGGAAAGGAGAGGGTTTAAAATATTAAGTTTTACTTTAAGGCCTTCTACGGATTTATTGAAAAGCGAGTGGCCTTTAAAATATATCTGGGAATTGTTGAGGGCAATCTTGAAGCTTTTAAGGAACTCTTCTATGGCTTTGTCTTTTTCCTTATCTGGGGCTCTTTCTGGCTGATCCATAAGCGGCATAATATGGTTACCTAAAAGCAGTCCAAAAGAATTCTTACCTGGTTGCCTTTAAGCTATCTCGTCAATTACTTTGAGATTATAATATCCAAGCACCTTGACTTTTGCCTTGGATTTGGCAACCAGTATATCATGGAATTTACGCATGAAACGGTCATGGCCTTGCTTTGCCTTCCATTCGTACGCGGAAACAAATTGGTTTTTATGGCCGTCTCTTTGTATTGTCATGTAACGGACAAAGCCGCTGGCTCGTTTGGCGTAGCTTGCCCACAGGCGGCAATCCTTGCGGTATCTAAGCAGTTCTTTTGGCTTGATCTCAAATAAAACAGCGTGTACAAACATTATTTTAGAATTTTTTGTTGCCGTGCCTATACGGGCGCAGGCGGTTTTTCTTAAGTTTAGCTTTAATCGCTTTCTGTAAATCTATTTTTCTAGCGCCGCAAAAATCAAATATCCTAATACAACAATCTGCCAGTTCCTCGGCTATATCTTCTATCTTCCCATGGTTACGCATGGCTTCCAAAGCCTCTGATAATTCGGAATGCATCAGGGCGATTAATTCGCCATCGTTACGCTTGCCCTCCCACCACCCCTTGGATTTAGCGATTGAATGTGATTCCCGGACGAGTTTTTTGACGGTAGACATTTTAGGTGTTAGGTGTTAGGTGTTAGGTGTTAGGTGTTAGGTGTTAGAAAAAATTT